>JALHLM010000301.1 GCA_022844585.1 Pirellulales bacterium
GAATTCCTTTGCACTGGACGCGAGTTATCAAGTTCCCGTTGCGGTAGGCGACGTGGCCCCGGCGAGCATCGATCGCAGTCCCTCCGCGGATGTCGTGGGCTTCAACTTTGTCCCGGTCCCGACCGACCCCGCGAGCGGCTTCCTGGCGCCCGGTACGACCAGTGCGTTGTTGGTGATTCAAACGGATGCGACGATCTATGGAACCGGGGCCTTTGCTTCCATGATCGATGGCGGCGTCATCACGATCGACACGTTCGCCCCAGTTCCGGAACCATCGACGGTCATCCTGCTTCTGACCGGCTTGGCAGGCGCTTGGTTGACCGCTCGGCGTTACAGGTAACAACGTCGGCACTTACTTTCAAAGAAAAACGCCGAGCGAAAACCGCTCGGCGTTTTTGTTGCGCGAGTCACTCACGGCGCGCAGCCTCTTGTGTAACACGCACCACGCGCCTTCGCTGATCCAGGTGAGTGACGGTGGCAAAGTTCACCGGTTCGCCGTATTAACTGCTCCCGAAGAACGAGCACAAGAGGCCCGCGGCGGTCTCGGCCGCGTTCTGCATGACTCCATCACGCCGTTCCAATGTTCAGATCGTTCGTATATCGGATCCCCGCGTGAGTTCGTACAAACTCAAGCAGATTCGGGTTCGCCATCACTCACCAAAGAACTACCATCTCGAGCACCATCTCTTTCCCGGCGTTCCGTGGTACAACCTCCCGAAAGTTCATCGCATCCTGCTCGACGATTACAAATCTGCCGGCACTTCCATTTACCGCTCGTACACGCAGTTCTTGTTTGACGCATTTCGCCTGGGCATCCGCGGGCTGGCGCCCAAGGAAATCGGGACTAGTTACGTAGCCAATCGCGAGCCCGCGCCTCATAGGTTGTCGCACGATGTGGCTCCGCTAGCAGACTTCGCGAGCAGGCCGTAGGACGCAAACACCGGCTCGTGCGCTAGTGGCGAGAGGCCTCGCCCTTGAATCACCCCCATCGCCCGCAGCCGCCTCTAGAGGGAAAACTGAGAATCAGTACCACGGGCGCAACGACCAAGAGAATAAGAATTAGACTCCCGCCGCCCCCCATTCGGATCCCAGAGCCTGGTCCTGCCGTACGTCATCCTGCCGGGAACGAGGATTCTTTCGTCGCCCTTGTGCCCGTGGCTAGCCGGGCGCACGCAGACTGTGAAATCCCCTTTCAATCGAATTGACCTTCTGCCAATTCGCCGATTTTGCCATACTTCGCGCGGACTGGGTTCCGTCCGGTGGTGCGCCGGCGTGAATCCGGATTGCGCCATGGATGGCCCCATGATTCAGTACAGCATTTTGCTTCCGCAACGCGACGCGGTGGAAACCGTGGCCTGCCGGCTGACGGAACTCTGCGCCGTCTTGGCTGGGATGGGCGAACCGTTCGAACTGCTGTGCATCGACGATCACTCCGGCCCGCCTCACCGGGCCTGGCTAAAGCAATTATTGCTGGATAACCCCTGCCTGCGCGTGCTGGAACTGCGCGAAGCTACCGGACTCGACGCCGCGCTGGCAGCTGGAATTCGTCATGCCCGCGGCGCCGCGGTCGTGGCGCTCGAGGCCAGCGACCGCTACGATTTTCAAGACTTGCCGCGACTGGCCGAACGCCTGGCCCGGGCCGACCTGGTCTGGGGTTGCCGCCGCGGACATCGCCTCGCGCGATGGTGGCGCACCCTCAGCCATCTGCCGCGCACGATTTTTTCCGGCAGCCTGGTGCGCGATCCCGAGTGCGTCTTTTGGGCGGCTCGGCGGGAACTATTCACGAATTTCGCCTTCTCGACCGGCTGGCATCGCTGGTTGCCCGAACTGGCGAGCGAACAGGGTTATCGCGTCGCGGAACTGCACGTCGCGCACCGTTGGCACGCCCGCGGACCGGCGATCGAAACCGATTCCGCCTGGTCGTCCCTCTGGCCGTTCGCCAATCTATCGACCTCCGCGCCCACAGGCGACGCCGTCGAACTCTCCGCGGACGAAAGCGGACAACACCGCTTCGAAATCATCCGCATCGATCCCCCACAACCACTCTCCGCCCCGGGACCAACGCAACCCGAAACACCCCGCGATCGGCACCGTCTCTCGTAGGCGGAGTCCATTGCAAGGATTCACCACGGAGGACACGGAGAGCACGGAGGGGGAACAAACGAATTTTGAACCGCGGAGGCACTGAGACGCGGAGAAGAGAGAGAGGGGTGGATAGGTCGAGTGATAACTTTGCTTCGTTCCTTCACAATCGATTTGCCCTCACTGTCAAACCATTCAATCTTCCCTGCCCACACTGAACACTGAACACTTCAAACTCTCCTCCTAACTCCGCGTCTCAGCGCCTCCGCGGTTCAAATCGCTTTCCTCCCCTCCGTGTCCTCCGTGTCTCCGTGGTGAAAAAATCTGGAACGACCATGCCCGCACCGCAGCCCTTGCGTGTTTTCTTTTCTGTTGGTGAGCCCAGCGGCGATTTGCATGGCGCGAATCTGATTCGTGAGTTGCGCGCCCAGCATCCCGGCGTGGAGTGCGTCGGTTATGGCGGGCCGCAGATGGCCTCCGCTGGTTGCAATCTGCATACGGACCTCACCGCCTTCGCCGTGATGTGGTTCTTGAAGGTGCTGCTGAATTTGCATGTGTTCTATCGGCTCCTCAAGCGCGCCGAGCGGTATTTCCGGGACGTGCGTCCCGACGCCGTGGTGTTGATCGATTATCCCGGCTTCAATTGGTGGATCGCCCGCAAGGCAAAGAAGCAGGGCATTCCCGTGTTCTACTACTCGCCGCCGCAGATCTGGGGTTGGGCGAGCTGGCGGATCAAAAAGATGCGGCGCTTTGTGGACCACGTCCTCTGCGGGCTGCCATTCGAGGAAGATTGGTTCCAACGCCGTGGCGTCCGGGCCAAGTACGTGGGCCACCCGTTCTTTGACGAAGTCCGCCGGCGTCCGCCCGACGCGGAGTTCGTCGCGGAGCAGCGCCAACGTCCGGGCCGTCTCGTCACGCTGTTGCCGGGATCGCGCACCCAAGAGGTACACCACAACCTGCACTGGTTCTTCAAGGCCGCAGAGTTGATCCGTGCAGAAGTTCCGGACGCCCGCTTCGCGGTCGCCGCGTTCAAACCGGCGCATGCGGAGTTCGCCAACGAATTGGCCGCCGATACGAAGTTACCGGTGGAAGTCCACGTCGGTCGCACGCCGGAATTGATCGCTGCCGCCGAATGCTGTTTGTCGGTGTCGGGCTCGGTGTCACTCGAACTCTTGCACTACGAAAAACCGACGGTCATCCTCTATTGGATCGCCGGATACGCCTACCGCGCTCAGAAATACTTGCGCCGCGTGAAATACATCACGCTGGTGAACCTGCTGAACGCCGAAGAGCTCTACCCGCGCGATCTCTCGCCGTACGATCCGAACCAGCCCGACGCCGATCGCGTGCTGTTCCCGGAATACCTGACGACAGAAGACCGCTCCGCCGACCTGGCGGCGCACATCGTGGAATGGCTCACGCAGCCCGAAAAACTTGCGCAGCGCATCACCGCCCTCCGCGACCTCAAACGCCGCGTCGGCGAACCCGGCGCCTCAGCCCGAGCCGCCACCTACATCCTCAACACGATCCACCAATCCACCAACATCGCCCCCCGCCAAGCCGCCTAACCCAATTTCTCCCCTCCTCCCCTCTCCGTGTCCTCCGTGCCTCCGTGGTGAATCCGAAGAACAGGCGTCAATAGTCCTTATCGTCCAGCAGCAATCCGTCATCGCGGTGCCCCAGCTGCCGGTAGACCTGCAAGTTGATCTGATCCGACACGAAGCGCACCGCGCCGTCCCCCATCAGAAAATTCGCGCCGCCATCGTGCTCGCTATCAAATCCACCCACCCAAAGCGGCCCGCGCGTGGCCGGCGGTTGGCCGTCGCCCACGGTGTCTGCGGCCGGCGTTACCGCATTCGGCGTCTGAACCTCCGCCGGCTTGGCCTCCGCTACCGGCGCTTTCGGCTCTTCATTCGCGGAATCGTCGGTGGCTGGCTCCTCCGGCGTTGACTCGTCCGCTTTGTTCTCCGGCTCGGTCGGCCCGATCGGCAACGCGTCCAGTTCCAGCGACGTCAACCGCTCGATGTTCTCCCCGCGCGCAAGCCGCACTTCCAACTCCGCCCAGTTCTCCGGGGATTGGTAGTTGCTGGCAACAGTGCCCTGGCCGGCGTTAAGCAGCTTTCCGGTATTGCGGAGCGTCGCACGCGTGCCCGAAGCCCAGCCGAGGTCGAACGCGCCCGTGTCGTCCTCTTCCTGCAGCTTTTCGCCCAGGAAGAACGTGTGCGAAGCGCCATCGCCGATTTCGCTCAAGCGCACGCCGCTATTGAGAAACAGCACGCCATGGTTTGTCACGTCGATGGGCTGCTCCAGATCGTGATGACAGCCGGCGTAGTCGCTAACTCCCAGATACAACCCTCCGCCCCACGAGCTGGATGATGAGGGACAACCCAGCGTGGCCAGCGCCGCCATGCGCGGGGCGTGATTCGCTTTGTCGTAAACGCTCTTGGAGAAATCGAACGCGCGGTAGGTGTTCCGCTGGTCCATATACGGCAGCACGCGGACCACCCAACTGTAATGATCGCCGGGCGGCCGGTTTTGAATCGGCCCCGTGGCATTCGTCGTGCCGGACGGCAGCGATTCGAACGCCGATTCATACTGCGCCAGCGCGAGCCCCAACTGCGTGAGGTTGTTCGCGCACTGGGCGCGGCGGCCCACCTCGCGCGTCTGTTGCAGCGCGGGCAGCAACAACGCGACCAGAATGCCAATGATCGCAATCACGACCAGTAATTCCACCAACGTAAAACCGCGGAGACGGAACCTCTTCATGGCGCGGACCTGTCGGATGGGGTTGAAATGTTCCAGAGTGATACCAAGCGATACTGCTGCTGCCGCCAGGCGTCTTCATCGAGCGGGTACGTGGCGACGACCACAATCTTGCGCTGTTCCGGCTGCTCGGCGACGTTCGCGATCTCGATCCGTACTTCCGCGCGATCGCGCCCGCCCAGTTCTTCCGCGGGAACTTGCCAGGTTTCGCCGGCATAGCCCGGATCGCCGCTCAAGCGCGCTTGGGCTAATTCCATTCCGGCCGTGGCAAGATACTCCGCCTGCAACCGCGCGGCGGCGCGGCGCACTTCCGCCCGGGCCGCCAGATTGGTTTGCATCGCCAACGTCATGGCCACGCCAAAGACCATCAGGATCACCAACACGACTAAAATGGCAGCGCCGCTTCTCCGGCGATGCGTGCGACTATTCATCGCGCACCTCCCGCCGCGCGGCAGCGACAATGCGATGCGACCGCAGCGCGGCCTCGTCCTGCTTGACTGGGTTCGGGCCATGCCAACGGCGTTGCCACACGCAGATCACCGGCTGTCCAGGCTCGTCGGCGCGCTCGAAGCGCATCGCATCCAAATCCGGCAGCCGGTACAGTTCGCGATGTCGCACTTCGTCGCCGCTGCGCAGCAGCCGCTCGACGCCGGATTCGCCGACCACGTATTCCACCTGCTCGCCAGACGGCAAGGTCAATTGCAACCGCGCCGGCGTTGCACCGGCGGCGTTGACGTCGATCGACAACGCGTCATGGACATCACTCCGCAGCGCCGCGGCGAATCGTGTCGCGACCTGAGCTTCGTGGTACGTCGCGCGCTGCCGCCCCGTGTGCGTCACGAGCGACGCCAGCAACATCGCAGCGGCGCTGAGCAGCACCGAGAGGATGGTGATCACGATCGTCATTTCCAGAATCGAGATGCCGCGCCGCTTCATCGAGCCCCTCCCGGGCCGAAGACCCAGCCAACCAGCCGCACCGGCGCGGCCGGTTCGCCGCTCGCATGTTCCCAGGTGATTTGCAACTCGATGCGCCGCCCCGCGGCCGGCGCGGTCACTGCCGTCGCCGTCGCTTGCAAGATTCCGTTCGGAAGCCAAGTGGAAGATTCAGCCGACATATGCAATGTGTCGAGTGCTTCCGCCGTCAACTCCGCTTGCGGTGACGACGTAAGTTGCTCCATCAAATTCGCGGCCTCTTGCTGCGCGACTTGGCGTCGCCAAACTTCGCGCCGTTCCCGGGCATCCCAGGCGTAAAGCTGTGCGGCGAGCACCATGACCACGATCAGCATTGCTGCCGCGACCACGCACTCCAGCAGCGTAAATCCGCGCACGGAATGCCGCCGGCGCGGACGACGTCGCTCATTCATTGAAGGGTGCGCGGTGTTCATGAACGGAACGCCTCCCTCGTAATCAGCTCAATCAAGGGCATCATGCCGGCCACCACAATAAATCCCACGACCAGACCCATCGCCAGAATGGCAAATGGCCAGACGAATTGCAAAACGACCTGCAGCCGGTAACCGCGACGGCGATCTTGGCTTTCGGCCAATGCCCGCAGCGCCCAGGGAAGATTGCCCACCCGTTCCGCGGCGTCCAATACCGCGGCGTCGGCGGCATTGACGATCCCGCATCGCGCCCAAGGTTTCCAGCCCAGCGCGCCGGCCGTCATCGCCTCGGCGACTTTTTTCAATCGTCCCCGTACCGGTCGGGACGGATAACTCTTCGCCAGCGCGTCGAGCGCCAGGGGAAGCGGTTGATCGCGTTCCACCACGCCAGCGAGCGCTCGAAACAATGATGGCGTGTGCCTTCGACGCAGCCATCCGCCCAGCCATGGCACGTCGAACTGCGCGAACGCCATCAGCAAGAACACGAGCGGCGCCAGCACCAACATTGCCAGCAAGGTGAGCAAGAGAATTGTCGGCGCCATCGTGCTATAGCGAATGAGGTCTTGCGTCACCTTAGGAAGCGTGGCATCAAAGTCCCCGAAGATTTTCACGAACGCCGGCATAATGAAATACATGAACCAGGCCGTCATGCCGACGGTCACGGCAATCAATTGCGCGAGGTAGATGCTCCGCGTGCCGAACTCTTGCCAGAACGGCCGTCGTTGGTTGGCGACCCGCGCCGCCTCGCGCAACGCCCCGGGCAGGTCGCCGCAGGCCGTGCCGACGCAGACCGCGGCGGCGCCGTCGGGCGTCAACAGTCCTCCCAAGACTCCTTGATCTTGCGCCAGCGCGACGCTCAACGATTGTCCCGCCTGCAAGCGTTGTGCAAATCGCAGCACGCGCCAGCGGTAACCGCCGCGGCATTCGCCGGCGAACGCCGAGACGCTCCCGGCGAGCGGCATCTTCCGGGCCATCGTGAGTGCCATGATCCACACCAACGTCTCCCGATCCAGCCGCCGCCGCGAGGCCCCGTCGATTACCATCACGGAGATGACCAGAATCAGGGCGAGAACATTGACGTTGAACAGCGCGATCAGCGCGAGCAAACAAAGTAGCCCGGCTGTGAGCCGCATCAGCAGCACGCTAAAGGCCCAAGCACTGGTCGTCGACCGTAGCTCGCACCACCGCGCCAGCAAGTTCAGCCCCACGCTGAACAGCGCCAGCACGCAACCAATCGCCATGATGATCAGCAGGTTGGTCATGGGGGAGGATTCACCACGGAGTCAAGGAGACACAG
>JALHLM010000302.1 GCA_022844585.1 Pirellulales bacterium
CTCCGCGAGTTTGTCCAAGTAGGCCTCGCGACCAAGGACTCGGATGTCGGCTTTCCAACGCGAGCCAAAGTGGCGACGAACAGCATCGATGAAGGCCATCTTTTCGGAATCTCCTGGAAGGGAGTGAATGTAAGTCAGAGTCTCTTGGCCAATATGAACATCGTAGCGAACCATGGCTATGAATTCGAGCGCTTCGGCAGCTCTTATCAAAACTCCTCCAAAGTGGACATGCCGCCGAAACCGGTCGATCGCCGGACATCTGAAAGATGCGCAACGCGCGGGGCTCACTGATTCCACTGTGTTTTGGTAGAATCGGCCATGGCAGTGATCGCCGCTCGCGACTTACACCATGACGCTATCGGATCCCGCTTTTCTCAACCAAGTTTTGGGCCTGCGAACGAGCCGCTCCGATGGCGTGTACCCGTGCTCACATCGCCTAAGATGAAGATGATTAGTCAGCACTCCACTCCTGCCGTCGCTTACCTCCGCCGCAGTACCAATCGGCAAGAGCGCTCGCTCGAAGATCAACGCAGGGAAATCGAAACATACGCCCAACAACAGGGCTACCGCATTCTCCGCTGGTATACCGATAGCGGCATCAGCGGCGACGCTACGGAGCGTCGTCACGAGTTCTTGGCGATGCACAAGGCCGCCACGTCGAACCGCGACTTCGACGTTATCCTCTGCTGGGACTATTCGCGATTCGGTCGCTTCGACAGCATTGAGGCGGGACGCTGGATTCATCCTCTGCGGCAAGCAGGCGTAAAGCTCGTCACGGTAGCCGAAGGCGTCGTCGACTGGGATTGCTTCACCGGTCGGATCATGAACGCCCTACACGCCGAGGGCAAACACTCTTTTTTGACGGATCTCTCCCGAAACGTGGCTCGGTCATTGTCCGGGATCGCCAAGGAAGGCTTTCTTTGTGGTCAGGCAGCGCCGTACGGCTACGACCGCATGCTCGTCGATGAACGGGGCGAACAACGGCAGCGGATTCGCACCGGTGAAAAGTTCAGCAAACCCCGCGGGTGGCGAACAACGCTGGTGCCGTCGGACGAAGTGACTAAGGTGACGACGGTCCGCTGGCTGTTCCAGCAATACGCCGATACCGATACCGGTCTCCGTCCCCTCGCCGACGATCTGAATGCTCGAGGCGTTCCAGGACCAACCGGTGGCCCATGGTACGCCGCCTCGATCAAGGCGATCCTAGAAAACCACAACTACACCGGCACGTTCACGTGGGCCAAGCGGCGCGAGGGCAAGTACCACAGCGTTGCGGCGGGTCAGGTCCGAGAACGCGACCGTGGCGAGGTGACGCTTTCGCCCGCCGGGAAGCCGCACGCGGTCGACAATCCCCGCGAGGCCTGGACTGTCGTCGAGGGCGCACACGAGGCGCTCATCGACAAGGAACTGTTCGAGCGGGTCCAAGCGAAGATCGTCGATCGCCGACGCAATACGCCCGGCGCGGCGTATCGGACGCATACGAAAGAAAACCGCGACGCGTACCTGCTGTCCGGCTTGGTCTATTGCGCCCAATGCGGCTGCAAGATGCACGGCAGCACACTCCAGGCGAAAGGGCATTCGTACCCGAAGTACACTTGCTCGACCTATTGCCGGGCCGGCAAGAACAACCCATACGGCTGCGGCTGCCACGGAATCCTGCAGGACCAGCTGGTCGACGTGGTCGTCCGTAAGTTGCAGACGATGGTCCTCACGGAAGGCAATCTGGAGCGTCTACGCGTCGCTCTGAGGCAGCAAATCAACGATCGGCGCAATCACGCGACCAATGGCTCGGACGGGCTGCGCAAGCAGTTGGCCGAGTTAAACCGGGAAATCGATCGGGCTGCCGAAAACTTCCTGCGAGCGCCTGCTGAACTGCTGGACGTGATCGGCGGGAAGTTGTCGGCCATGAAGCGGCAGCGAGATCATCTTGCCGAACAACTGAAACTGGCCAAAGCGAGCACCAAGGCCGACGACTCAGACGCCCAGGTCGAAGCCGCGGTTAGCCGCCTCTGGCGACTGGGCGAGGATATGGCAAAGGCCGAGCCCGCCCGCCGCCGCGAGGTCTTCCGCCAACTGGTGAGCCGGATCGACCTCCGCTTCGACAAGGTCCAACGCGGAAAGCGGACCGAATGTCCGCTCAATTCGGGTCAAATCCACCTGCGAACGACCGAAGACAGCATCTTCGGTTCTGTAAATCGGGGCGACACGATTTGAACGTGCGACCTCTAAGTCCCGAAAGCACACCGAACCAAACAAGAATCACTTGTACGTTCTTGACAATGATGGGATCGCATCCCAGACCATCGGAGATGCGGCAATGATAAGATGCCCCCAGACATACCACCGCCAAGCGGCATGCGGCCGTTCCTGCGGAGTCGCATCTATGTCCGGCGCAGTCATCGAAGGCAGTAAATCCCGTGACAAGCGAGACTGCAGATTTCCGCCATTCAGGCGCATCGCTACGCCACATTCTGCCCTTTGTGCATGCAGCAATTCTTGAACTTCTTGCCGCTGCCGCACGGACAGGGGTCGTTGCGGCCTACGGTTTGGGCGCGGTTGCGGATCGGTTCCGACTTGGCCGTGTCGCCGGCGTCGGCGGCATTGTTATTGTTGTTGGCGCTGTTGCTGCTTTGCTGTTCTTGCTTGGCCAATTCCGTCGTCGATTGCGCCGCCTGGTGGATCGCCTTGCCGCCGGTCCAAGTGGAACTCACAAAGTTCTCGTCGAGTTGTTCCATGCGGAACACCAAGTCGGTCACGCGCGTGGCGACTCCCTTCCACATCTGCTCGAAGACCCGCATGCCTTCGCGCTTGAATTCCACTTTCGGATCGACCTGGGCGTAACCGCGCAGGCCAACGCTGGAACGCAAATGGTCCATCGACAGCAAGTGCTCTTTCCAGGCCTGGTCGAGGATGCTCAGCACGAGCGCCCGTTCCATCTTTTGCATCTGCGGGCGGAAGCGGTCGTCGACCGCGAGCAACAGCCTCGCTTCAAGTTCGTCGCGGGTGAGCCCGGCGATCTCTTCGCGAGACAGCTTGCAGGCCAGCGACTCTTCCAGCCAATGCGTGAGCGAATCGAGCGCCCCGTTGCCGCCGCTGGCGGCCTGCGCGGTCGTGTTGCCGCTCTGGCGGCCGAACAATCGCTCGACACGTTCCCGCACGGCGGCGATGGCCGGTTCGTAGCCGGCGATGTACTTGCGGCTCAGGTCGATCAACGCCGGCATCAATTCCTGATGTCCGTGCCCCTGCAGTGTGGCGGGATCGATGTCGGCCTCGAACTGCTGCTTCGCCCAAACCACGAGTTGATCGCGATCGTAGCGCTTTTGGCCTTGCGGATCGCGCTTGGTGAAGTAATAGAGGCCAACCATCACGGGGTATTCGATTTCGCGTTCGCGATAGGCTTCCGCCGCCCGTTGACGCACGAGGGCCTCGAAACCGGCCGGTTCCAAGTCCTTGACTTCATCGAGCCCCAGCGGCATGCCGAACTTGTGCTGCACCCAGCCGCAGGCCACGCGGTAACTGAAATCCGGATCGAGGCACTTGGCGAAGTCGGAAAGATCGACTTCGCGAATTGCCGCCCGGGCTTTTTCCAGGATCATTTCTTCGAGTTGATCGCGCTCGATGCTCCGCAACTCGCGGTCACGAAGGTTGAGTCCCCAGCGCGCGTTGACCCACTTGGTGAGCGCTTCCCAATTCCAATCGGCCTGGTCTTCTTCTTTCGGCAGGTTTTCTTCGATGGCGTCGTGCAGATGCCCTTCAGCGGCGCGCTCGGCCTGCTCCTTGGCATACGACTCGGCCATGCCGGCGTCGAGGCCGCGAAAGTCGCGGGCTTCGAGTTCCGTCGACAACCGTTCGCCGACCGCTTTCGCGTAGGACTCAGGACCATAATCCTTGGAAAGCATCACGCCCAGGTGTTCGTCGATCTGCTTGTCGATCATGTCCATGATGATCTCTTTGCAGTTCGCGCCGCCGAGAATGCGTTGGCGGAAGCCGTAGACGCGTTTGCGCTGCTCGTCCATCACCTCGTCATATTCGAGGAGGTTCTTGCGGATATCGAAGTTGCGCTCTTCGACCTTCTTCTGCGCACCTTCGATACGCCGCGTGACCAGCTTGCTGACGATCGCCTCGCCTTCCTGCATGCCGAGCCGCGTGAGTACGTTTTTCACCCATTCGCCGGCGAAGATCCGCATCAGATCGTCTTCCAACGACAGGAAGAAGCGGCTGCTGCCGGGATCGCCTTGCCGACCGCAACGGCCGCGCAACTGCAAGTCGATGCGCCGGGCTTCGTGCCGTTCGGTGCCGATGATGTGGAGGCCGCCGAGCCCCTTCACCACGACGCCCTCGGGTTTCATCCCTTCGCGTTCGTCGATTTCCTTGACCAGCGCGTCCCATTCTTCCTTGGGCACTTCGAGGCGCGTCGGATACTTGTCCTGCAGCACCGCCCAGGCCATCGTCTCGGGATTGCCGCCGAGAATGATGTCGGTGCCGCGGCCCGCCATGTTGGTGGCGATCGTCACCGAGTTCTTGCGACCGGCCTGTGCGACGATCTCGGCTTCGCGCTGGTGATGCTTGGCGTTGAGCACTTCATGCTTGATGCCGCGCCGTTCGAGCTGACTGCTAAGCCGCTCGCTCTTTTCGATCGACACGGTGCCGACCAGAATCGGCCGCCCGCGGCGCTGCGTCTCGACGATCTTCTTGCGTTCGATCGTTTGCTTCTCTTTGGAATTGTGCGGGATGATCGTCACGGCCTGGTCGTTCTCGTCGACGATTTCGCCGTTGATGGTTTCCTCGGTAGTGAGGATCACGCTATCCCATTTGTGCAGCCGCTCGATCTCCTCGACGATCGCGTTGAACTTTTCGCGCTCGGTGCGATAGACCACGTCCTGATTGTTCTTGCGCTGCATCGGGCGATTGGTCGGAATCGCCACGACTTCCAGCTCGTAGATCTTCCAGAATTCGGCCGCCTCGGTCATGGCGGTGCCGGTCATGCCGGAGATCTTGTTGTAGAGCTTGAAGAAGTTCTGCAACGTGATCGTGGCCAGCGTCTGGTTTTCTTCCTTGATCCGCACGCCTTCCTTGGCCTCGACCGCCTGGTGCAGACCGTCGCTCCAATTGCGGCCCGGCATCAAGCGCCCGGTGAACTCGTCGACGATGACGATCTCTTCGCCTTGCACGACGTAGTTCACGTCGAGCTTATAAAGATGATGCGCCTTGAGGGCGTTATCGATCAGGTGCGGCCATTCCATGTTGCCGGCGGTGTAGAAGCTCTCCACGCCGGCCAGCTTCTCCGCTTCGCGCACGCCCACGTCGGTCAAGTGCGCGCTGTGTTCCTTTTCCTTGACTTCGAAGTGCACGTCGCGCTTCAACTGCCGCGCGATCTTGTCCGCTCGCGCATAGCGCGTGACGTCGTCGTGCGCCGGCCCGGAGATGATGAGCGGCGTCCGCGCCTCGTCGATCAGGATGTTGTCGACTTCGTCGACGATGGCGAAATTGAGCGGCCCTTGTACCTGCTGCAAGTGCTTCGGATATCGGTCGTCGCCGCGCCGCGCCGGCTTCATGTTGTCGCGCAGGTAGTCGAAGCCGAATTCGTTGTTCGTGCCGTACGTGATGTCGCACAAGTACGCGCGCTGCTTCTCGACGGGATCCATGTTGGCGTAGATCGCCCCCACGGTCAGGCCGAGACCCATGTACAACGGGCCCATCCATTCCATGTCGCGGCGCGCGAGGTAGTCGTTCACCGTGACAACGTGGACGCCCTTGCTTTCGAGCGCGTTCAGATACGCCGGCAGCGTGGCCACCAGCGTCTTGCCTTCGCCGGTGACCATTTCGGCGATGTTGCCCCCGTGGAGCACCATGCCGCCGAGCATCTGCGTGTCGTAATGGCGCATCCGCAAGAAGCGGCGACCGCCCTCGCGGCAGACGGCGAAGGCTTCGACCAGCAGGTCGTCCAGGGTCTCCCCGGAGGCCAGCCGGCGGCGGAACTCCACGGTTTGCCCGCGGAGCTGCTCGTCGCTCATCCCCTGGTATTTTTCTTCCAGGGCGCTGATCGCCTCGACCTTGGGGTGCAACTTCCGGAGCAACCGGGCGTTGCTGGAGCCGAACAGCGAGGTCACGCTCCGTTCAAACCCCCGAGCGAGGCCGCCCAGCGAGTAGGTGACGGTGTCCCAAATTTTTTCGATCGTTTCCATATCACACCAGCCCCCAGAATGCCGGGCTGTCAAAACGACTCAGGAATGGCGCGCGAACGCGCCAGGAAAACCGGAAAACACCGCTGGCGCAAGCTGTTCCGGTCCCGTAGTTTATGGCGAAGTCCCTTGTGGGTCAATAACTTACGCCACGCTGGTCCGGTCGCGACCAGCCACCGGGCTGATCGCGCAATTTGGCAGCCGCGGGGCCTGCCCGGACGATTCTTATGCAATTGCGATACCAGGAAAATGGCAGTTCTTGTGTGAACTGTGGGAGGCGTCTCCCGACGCCGATGGAACGGACGTCGATAGAAAGAGCCGGCCAGTACTCCATTTCGTCCCCATCGGCGTCGGGAGAAGCCTCCTACAGCTGATCCCGCTCAATCAGTTGCGGGATTCCCGGTGGTCGGGCAAGATAGGGGCCGGATCGGTTTATTAAGGCTGAAACTGTTTGGTGGAAAGTGGTTAGAACTCCTGCCAGCGTCGATGTTCGCGGGGAACTGGTGTTTCTGGGGACCGGGACCTCCCTGGGTGTGCCTGTTATTGGATGCGACTGCGAGACGTGCGTCAGCTTGGACCCCCGTAATTTCCGCACTCGGTGCGGGCTGGTGCTGGGCCTGCCCGAGGGAAATCTCCTCGTCGATACCCCACCAGACCTTTGGCGGCAGTTGATTCGGGAGCGGATTGGGCTGATTCATGCGACGCTGTTCACGCACGAACACGCGGATCACCTATTTGGTCTGGACGATTTACGGCTGTTTGCCCATTATCTGGGCCGTCCGGTGCCGATTTACTGCGAGGCGGCGGTCGAAGCGCGGATTCGGAAGTCGTTTGATTACGCCTTCGCTCCCGAGGCGGCGACCTACCACGCCGGGGGTGTGCCGCAATTGGAGTTCCGGAGAATTGGGCTCGAGCCGTTCGAGTTGCTGGGCGTCCGGGTGACGCCGCTGCGACTGCGGCACGGACGATTCAACGTGCTCGGCTTTCGGTTCGGCAACGTGGCGTATTGCACGGATACGAACGGCATTCCGGATGAAAGCTGGCCGGTATTGAAGGATTTAGACGTGTTGATTCTCGATGCGTTGAGACACAAACCACACCCCACGCATTTCAGTTTGGACGAAGCGATTGCCGTAGCGCAGCGCGCCGGCGCGAAACGGACGTTGTTCACACATCTATCGCACGACCTGGAACACGCGGCGACGAACGCCGCGCTGCCGGACGGAATGGAAGTCGCCTACGACGGGATGAGAATCCCGTTGACATAAGAGATAAATAGGCACACTAGCCCGACGCGCAAGCGAGGGGGAGTAA
>JALHLM010000303.1 GCA_022844585.1 Pirellulales bacterium
GCGCCCGTCCGCGGAAGCGCCCGCCCGCGCCGCCGCGCCGGCCGCCGAAGGCAACTTCGAGCTGATCAAGAGCCCGATGGTCGGCACGTTCTATTCGTCGCCGAATCCGGAATCGCCGGCGTTCGTCAAAGTCGGCGATCACGTCGGTCCGGAAACGACCGTGTGCATCATCGAAGCGATGAAGGTCTTCAACGAGATCTCCGCCGAGGTGACCGGCAAAATCGTCGCGACGCTCGTGGAAAGCGGCGAACCCGTCGAATACGGCCAGCCGCTGTTTAAGGTCGAGGCGTCGAAATAGGACGGGCCGCGAAGCGGCAATGACGAATGTCGAAATCCGAATGACGAATCAAATTGGAATGACCAAATCCGAATGAAACTTGTCCGGGGTCATTTGCGATTTTGGGCGTAAACCAGCGCCTCAAATCATTCGACATTCGACCTTCGAATTTGATTCGACATTCAGATTTAGAACTTCGTCATTCTCCACCCTCGCCGTTCGTTCCATCGATTCTTAGAATCCACGCATGTTCAAACGCATCCTAGTTGCCAATCGCGGCGAGATTGCCCTGCGGATCATTCGCGCTTGTCGCGAGCTGGGCATCGAGACCGTGGCGATCTTCAGCGAGGCGGATCGTGGCGCGAAGTATCTCGATCTGGCGGACGAACGGTACTGCGTTGGCCCGGCCAAGGCGTCGGAGAGTTACCTTAAGATCAATCGCGTGATCAGCGCCGCGGAAGTTGGCAACGTGCAGGCGATTCACCCCGGCTACGGCTTTCTGGCCGAGAACGCGCACTTCGCCGAGGTCTGCCGCAGTTGCAATATCGAGTTCATCGGCCCTTCGCATGAAGCGATGCTCAAACTGGGCGATAAGAACACGGCGCGCAAGCTGGCGCGCGAAGCCGGCGTGCCGGTCGTGCCCGGCAGCGATGGATTGATCGCCGACGATCGGGACGCGGTGCGGATCGCTCACGAGATCGGTTTCCCGGTGCTCATCAAAGCCACGGCCGGCGGCGGCGGCCGCGGGATGCGGGTGGCTTCGAACGATTTGGCGCTCAACTCCGCGCTGTCGCAAGCCAAGGCCGAAGCGGAAGCCGCCTTCGGCGACGGCGGCGTGTACCTGGAAAAATACGTCGAACATCCCCGGCACATCGAAGTCCAGGTGGTCGCCGACTTGCATGGCAACGCCGTGCATCTCTGGGAACGCGATTGCACGATGCAGCGCCGGCACCAGAAAGTGATCGAAGAAAGCCCCGCCGCGCATATTTCGGAAAAGGTGCGCCGCGAGATCTGCGAAGCCGCGGTCCGCCTGGTGCACGTGGCCAACTACACCAACGCCGGCACGGTGGAGTTCATCGTCGATCGCCACGAGAACTTCTACTTCATCGAAGCCAACGCGCGAATTCAGGTCGAACATCCCGTCACGGAAATGGTGACCGGCATCGATCTGATCAAGACGCAGCTTCGCATCGCCGCTGGCGAACCGTTAGCGTTCAAGCAAGAAGACATTCAGGTTCGCGGCCACGCGATCGAATGCCGGATCAACGCCGAGAATCCGTTCAAGAATTTTCAACCGGCGCCCGGCAAGATCGAGCAATTGATCGTGCCGGGTGGATTCGGCGTGCGGTTCGATTCGCACGCACACGCGGGTTATGTGGTGCCGTCGAACTACGACTCAATGATCGGCAAATTGATCGTTCACCAGCCGACGCGTCGCGAGGCGATCGAGTGCATGCTCCGCGCTCTGAAGGAACTGCGCGTGGAGGGAATCCCGACCACGGTCCCACGCCTGGCCGATATCCTCCGACACACCGCGTTCAACGAGGGACGTGTCGACACGACGTTCATCGAACGCACCTGGCCACCGGGGACGTAGTTGCCAGTATTCGCGTCGCAGTCGCCGCGACGTTCACTCGAACCGCAACCAGCCGCCGTTTTCGAGCGATGCTCCGCTAAGCGCCGGCGCGGCCCAACCTTGCTCGCCTGCACCCGGTGCGATGCGACGGACGGTAGCGCTCCACGTGTCCGCAGGCATTGGCGCTTGCGGAACGAGTTGATCCCAGGGAATCGCCGCTTCCACGTACCAGGCGTCGTCATCCTGGCTCGCGGCGACGTACCACTTGGGATTCCACGCGTCATCGCCCCAGCAGGAGTCATGCACTCGCCCGCGGGAATCGACGGCCAGGCGCCAGGCGGTGACGTAATCGCGATCGATGTCGAGGGAGATCTCCACGCGATCTTGTTTTGACAGGTCTTCGTCTCTCTGGCGCGGGACATTTTCTTCGTCATAGGTGCATTCGCTGTTCTTGGCGGCGGCGATCGCGATGTACAGGAATTGCTCGTCGCGCGCGGCAACCAGCGTGGTCGGCCAGGCGTCGGCATCGTCACTCAGCCCGATTAGTCCGAGAGCTTCGAGGTTCTGCCACACTTCGTCATTGAGCACTCCGTCGAGCTTGGGCCGTTGCTTGATGCGACGGCAGTTCCACAGCGGTTTGGGGCTGGCTTCCGTACGCCCTTCTTCGCGCCACAACTCCGCCGCGGCGCAGGTTCGCCAGGCATCGTCGGCGCGGCCTTGCAGGAAATTGCGCACACCACGGGCGCTTTGATTCTCCGGCGCGGCTCGGCGCAGCGCATTGATAGGAAAGAACACGACCGGCTCGGCGGCCAATGTGGGGCGGGTGCGCGCCAGCAACCGTTCCAACGCCTGCACGCGGCTAGCGCGGGCGATTTGTCGGGCCTGCGGGTCGGCCGTCGCGCCCAAGTCTTGCGCCGGGATCGACGTGTCTTGCGGCGCGAAAGCGGTCAACTCGACTTCGCCCTGCTTGTCGACCACTTGGCCGGAGCGCGACTCCACGTGTTGCGCCAATTGTTGACGGGCATGTCCGCGCCAGTCGATCTCGCCGCTCGACCAATACTGAATCAACCAGACGAACGCCGGCGCCGCCAGTGCGTGATCGGGATACCGTTCCACGAGCAGGCCGTAGGTCTGCGCGGCCAGGTCGATGCGTCCATGCTGGTGATAGCGCTGCGCCAATTCGAAGACCGTCATCGCGGCGCTGTCGGCGTTCATCGTCGCAACCATTTCCGGTAGCTGTCCGAGGACGATCTCCGCCTCGCGCTCGTCGTCGACACGCGCGAGGATCGCTTGCAGATTGCGCTGCCGCACCGCGAGTTGCTTAAGCTGATCCGCGCTGCGGTCCTGCGACGTGGCAGAGATCCGCTTGGCGCCGCCTCCGGGCGGCAGCGAAATGCCCCCCAAAAAGCCGCGCCCACTGGCCGATTCCGGCAGCGCCGACGCCAGGAGTTGAAAGCCCAGCGGGTTCGAAGAAACAATCTCGCTTTGACCGACGATCGCTCGCGCCAACGATGCCTGTTGTCCAAGGGAACGGCCCAACTCCGGCGCAAGCTGCGTCGGCGCGAGCGCCTCGCCGCCGGATTCGCTGTCAGCCAGATGGCCGTAGATCTTGTTCACTTTCCAAGGCGCGAGCCGCAACTGCGCAAATTCGTCGGCTCGGTAGTCCGCCTCACCGGCGTGTTGGCCCGCTTTGAGTACTGCTTGATTGATCACATACTCGAGCGGCGCGTCGCCTTGCGCCGGCGCGGCATGCGTGAACACGACGGCCGGCCGCCAGGTCCGGAGTTGTTTCACCAACTCAAACGCCAGAGCTTCAAGGGCGTTGCCGTCATGGAGTTCATTCCACAACTCCACCATGCGTTCCGCCGACAACGACGTCTCGCGCTGCTGCACCGGAAATCGCCAGGAGCGCTCGGCCGCGCTGCCGCCGACGGCCGCCATCGCCGCTTGCAGTCGCGGCGAGGCCTCGCGATCCTCGGCTAACGGATTCAACCAATCGCGGCGCGTCAGGCAGTAGGCGTGCGCGTGCGCGTTCTCCTGGCCGCCGGCATAGGCAAAGATTTCCCACGGCATCGTTTCTGTATCGGCGAACATGCCCATCACCGCGACCCGTTCCCCGCCGGCGCGTTGACGCGCCCAACTCCGGCCACCGTCGGTCGTGGCGAAGATCGCGCCGAGCGCTCCGACCGCCCAACCGTTCCCGTCGTCGACAAACGTTAGGCTATTGAACGGTGCGTTGCGGCCGGTGGGCAGAGTTTCCCAGGTGCGGCCGAAATCCGGCGAATGAAAAACCACGGAGCCGGGCGAACCCGCGATCCAGATTTTCGCGCCGCGCACCGCAATGGCGCGAAAGTCGACGCCTTGGGCTAGCACGTGCGGAAACGTCGCTTCGGGCGAATGCCAGCTTGCGCCGCCATCCTGCGTGAGCCACACGAGCCCGCCGTCGCCCACGACAACGCCGTGTTGCGCGTCGGCGAATCGCACGCGTTGCAGGCCGCGTAAGCCAGCGTCGGGATGGCGCGCGGGGATCGTTCTTCGTTCGTCAATCAAATGGACGTCGCCGCGCCGGGTGATCGCCGCGCCTTGTTGCGGCCCGCTGAACGCGGCGTCCACGAAGTCGTCCGCCACGGCGCCGGAAAACGGGCTCCAACTGCGGCCGCCGTCGGCCGTCCAATACAGACTCATCGGAAAGATGGCCGAGCGATCGCCCCAGGCCAGCGCGTGCTGCGTGGTGAAGGCGCGGACGCCGCGCAGTTCGCTCAGCAATGTCGCGCCGTCCTGACGCCAGCTCTGTCCGCCGTCCTCCGTGATCAACACCACGCCCCGGCTGCCCGGCGCATGCGAATAGGGCTCCCCGCCCACCGCCCAGCCGTGCCGCGCATTGACGAACGAAACTCCCTCCAAGCGACAGCTCGTCGGCGCGTTTTGCCGTTTCCAATCCCGGCCGCCGTCAGCGGTGTGCCAAATGACGCCGCGGTCGCCGACCACCCAGCCTTCGTTCGCGTTGGCGAAATGAACGTCGCGCAATTCCGCGTCGTCCAACCACGCGCGGGGTGCTGCGTCGGTGCCCTGCGCAATCAACGCATCGCCATCCAACAGGCGCGCGATACAAGCTACGAGCGTGACAGCCGAGCGAAATCGCATCATGGGCGCACTCCTTGCGCGATATCAGCCGTGCTTGACGGCTGTCCAAAGACAAAACAATTCATCAGGCACTTCGCCGCCGTCGGCCGGCAGTAATTCGCACCGTTCAACTTGTGCATATGGCGCCAACCAACCGGCGACTTCCGGCAACTCGAACCAACGCTCCCACGGCTCATGCTCGCATCGCGCTTGCCAACCGCGATGCTTGTCGATGATCAACAGCCGCCCGCCCGGGCGCAACACGCGCAACATCTCGTCGACGGCCACGCGTGGGCGCAGAGCATGCTCCAACGCCTCGACCGAGAACACGGCGTCGAGCGACTCGTCCGCAAACGGCAGGCACAACAATCCGCCTGTCGCCATCGCGACGCCCGGCGGCGGGTTCATCATCATGGTTCGCGCCAGATCGATGCCGATGAGCCGCCAAGTTGCGCACTCGTCATGGAGCGCTCGTAAGAATCGCCCCGAGCCGCAGCCCAGGTCGGCAATGCGCGCGGTCGAAGAAATCGGGCGAGTCCAATTGCGCACAGCCAACCAGCGGGCGTCATGCGCGTCGATGCACTTTGGCAAGGACTGTTCATCGCGCTCGAACAGCGAGGCGACGCGTTGTAGCACGCGCTGGAGTCGCGCATGCAATGCATCCAACTCCGCGAGTTGCTCCACCGCCATAGAAGTGACGGATGCTTGCCAGCGCGCCGCCAGCGTGTCGGCCTCGATGTGAAAGCCGAGTGTACGCAGCGTGACAATCCAGCGATGCTGCCGTGACGGATCGGCGAGCACTCCTACGGCCAGGCACTGCCGCGCAAAGCGGGTCGCAAGCTGCTCGAACTCCTGGGCGTCGTACTCAAAGCTGTTGCGCCAGATACTCCGCGCGCGTCGCTTCAAGCCCCGCGACCATTTGGTCGGCAGCGTGCTCCAATCGCGGATGCGAGTTATCGCGGCTGGCGACGGCATTTGCCCAGATTGTCCAGAGGTCCGCATCGCGCGATGGGGGCAATGCTGGTCGGGCATTGTCTCCCGAAGCGAGGCAATCGCCAACCTCAGTTATCGGGCTGTTCGTCGGATGATTCTGGCGCCGGCTCGGGTGCCGTTTCGGCGTTTGTTTCTGCACCGCCGCCGGCGTCGCGGCCCACGAACTTGACGCCGCATTCGTAGAGGTTGTCGTGGACCTTGCGAAGCCGCCGGATTTCGCCGAACAGGTTTACCTCATGATCGCCGTGCGGCAGGCAGACCAAGATCATCTTTTCCTCAGTCAGCAGGCTGGACGCCAAAACGACCTGGCCGCCGAACTCGGAGGGAATGTGTTTGGCCACCACGAACGACAGGCCAGAGACCGAAATATCGCGGGTGAAGGCGTGGAACCGGACCACGTCCTGAGATGACGCTACCCGGGCCGCGACTTCGACTTGAGCACGGAAGGCGTGCCGTCGCGTGGCCCGCTTTTCCGTGTGGTGGCCGTCGTTGCGGGCCGTCCAGCGATCTAGCGCGCAGAGGACCGATTCGACCGTTTCGTCGAACTGCGTCGGTGATGCGCCAGTGCTGGAAGGCATTTCGAGATCCCCGGCACGTCAAACTAGGGGCCAGAAACTATAGCCCTAAGATGGACGATCGATGGCCGTTCTGATTCGGTACGACGAAGTTTTTCGTCAATTGGACAGTAAATACTGAACGGGTGGATAGTATTCGGGCGGAAAGAAACGCTGCGTCGGTGGCACGACAAGTTCGAGCGGAGCAAATCCTCGGAGTCGGTCGCTTCGTCTATATTGAGCAAGCATGAACGTCGCCCGCACCACGACGGAGGCTGTGGAAGCCGACCGGCGGTTGACCACCGACCGCCTGGAGGACGCTTTTGCGCGCTGGCAGCCGGAATTGCTGGGCACGTTGTATTACCTCACTGGGAACCACGAGGACGCTCGGGACGCCCTACAGGAGACGTTCATCAAGTGCTGGCGGCACCGCGACGCGGTGGGCGAAGTGGACAATCTCAAGGCCTGGGTCTTTCGAATTGCGCTCAACGCCGGCCGGGATGTGCGGGGAACCGCGTGGCGGCGGCGACGCACCGCGCTGCCGGACGATGCCTCGTACCTGCCCGGTCGTGATTGTGCGCCGGACGCGCGCCTGGAGCAGACGGAGCAATTGGCGCGATTGCGCGAAGCGATCTCGCAGTTGCGTTCGGAAGAACAGGAAGTGTTCCTGCTCCGGCAAAACGGAGAGATGACGTACGAAGAAATCGCGGTCGCGGTGGGCATTCCACTGGGGACCGTGAAGACACGGATGCGGTTGGCGCTCGGCCGCCTGCGCGAGGCGATGGCGGAGGAATCGGCGTAAGCCTGAAGTTTGGCTGGAAAGCACTCCTAAGAAGACATGGAATCTCGGCTACATCAACAACTGTTGGAACTTCACCACGGCCTGCTTTCCGAAGCGGAGGCGTCGGAGCTGCGCGCGCAGATCGACGGCGATCCGGCGCTCAGCGCGG
>JALHLM010000304.1 GCA_022844585.1 Pirellulales bacterium
GTTGAGATAGAGGCCGATGTGCGAACCGATCGCGGCGGCGTTCAGGTCGGCGTCGGCGAAGATGATGTTGGGGCTTTTGCCGCCGAGTTCGAAGGTGAGCCGCTTCAAGGTTTGCGCGGCGTCGACCATGATGAGTTGCGCGGTGCGATGTTCGCCGGTGAAGGCGATCTTATCGACGCCTGGGTGTTTGACGATTGACGCGCCGGCCGTGGGGCCGTAGCCGGGGACGACGTTGATGACGCCGTCGGGGATGCCGGCCTTCTGCGCGAGCCGCGCGAGGCGCAGGCAGGTGAGCGGCGTTTGCTCGGCCGGCTTCATGACGATCGTGCAGCCCGCGGCGAGCGCCGGTCCCCATTTCCAGGCGACCATCAGCATGGGGAAATTCCACGGGATGATCTGCCCTGCGACGCCGACCGGTTCGCGGCGCGTGTAGGTGAGATATGGGCCGCGGATGGGGATCGTCTGGCCGTGAATTTTGTCCGCGTACCCGGCGTAGTAGCGGAGGCAATCGACGACGAGTTTGATGTCGACATTGGCCGACTCGCGAATCGGCTTGCCATTGTCGAGTGTTTCGAGGCGGGCGAGTTCTTCTGCGTCTTGCTCGATCAGGTCGCAGAGCTTGTGCATCAACGCGCCGCGATCGCGGGCGTCCATCTTGGACCACTCTCCTCCGTCGAAGGCCTTGCGGGCGGCTTTCACGGCGAGGTCGACGTCGGCGGCGTCCCCTTCCGCGACTTGGGCGATGACGGTTTCGGTGGCGGGGTCGATCGTTTCGAAGGTTTTTCCGCTGACGGCGGGCTGCCAATTGCCGCCGATGAAACATTCGGTCTGGCGAATCTGCGGACGGGCGTGCTTGACGGGGGCAGTCGCGGTGGCCATGAGAGAATCCTCCGTGGGCGAGATGGGCGGCGATGGGGCTCCGGTGAATTGTAGGGGAAGGTTGGGAAGGGTGAACAGAGCGCTGCGAAAATCACCAGCCCGTAGCGCCAGCGAGGGAGAGCCGACGCCGAGTACTGACGCGGACAAAACTCTCGTGCGCCGCCTTACCTGCTCGTATCAGCGAGGCAAATCCTGAGCGTCCCGCACATAGGCAATCGCCGCTTCGAGCCCCGAATCGTCGTTGACATAGCGAGCGCTTCCGCCTTCGCTCCACCAGCGCTTTCGCGTTTCCGTGTCACTAGCGCCGTGTTTTTTCAATCGGCGAGTCGACCAACTCTTGAACGGACCTTGAACGATGTCAGGATGCTGGTCCGCATGCACAACGACATGCACATGGTTTGTGCGGCAGTTGACTGCGAACAGATGCCATCTGCGTATGCGGCAATGCTCGGTAATTGATTGTTCGCAGGCAGAGGAAGTAGCCATGTCCCGCATGTTGGCGTTGCTGGTCTAGCGCTTGACGGATCGCACTACTTCGCAATTGGCGTCAATTGCACTTTCCGAAACTCCACTTCGGAGCCTTCCGCCTGGATGGCGATTTGCCCTTTCGTTGCGGTGCAATTCGTCCCGTGGTTGACCAGGTCATCATTGACCCATACTTTCACTTGATCCTCCACGCACTCGATCACCATCGCATTCCACTCGCCGACGGGCTTTTCGGATTCGTCCGTGAGATTCAGAATCCGTCTCTCCTTACCCTCCGTGGCGCCCCAGTTTTCCTTGGGTCCGCGTCGTTGCTCCATGTCCGGCACCGTGATGTCTTCGCCGATGCACCAAAAGTCGCCGGCGTTCGTGTGATGCATTTGAACTTCGATCGACTGGGGAAACATTTTGTAGAGCATCCGCGGCGTCGAAGCGTGAACCAGTACGCCGCAGTTTCCGGGTTCGCCCGCAAAGCGATACTCGACTTCCAATCGATAATTGTCAAACACGTCGTCGGTAATCAAATGACCGCCAGGCGTGCCGAGACTGACGAGCTTGCCGTCCCGCACGATGAACACAGGCTTGCCGTCGGGGTTTTTGTCGAATTCCGGGACGTCGGCGTGCCAACCGGTTAAGTCGCGCCCGTTGAACAAACTGCGGGGCGCAGGCTCGTCGCTCGGAGCGCCGTCGGCGAAGGCCAACAGGATGCAGGCTGTCACTAGGTAAAGATTCGCGATCATGATTTGCTCTCCGACGTAGTTCGGGCCAAACGGTCTCGGCCGCATCGCTTGGATCGAGCGGTTAACGCTCCGCCCCGCACGTCATACATCTTAGCATCACGCGAATGCCCGCAAGAGTCAGTTGCCTAGAATGGGCGTCAAGAAGACTCCGCCCCGTCAACGGCGCCGGAAGGCGCGCTGCGAAAACGCCGCGATGGACTCCGATTTGCAGACCCTATGAATCATTCTGGCCACACGAGATGTGGACTTTACGGGTTTGCGATTTTCCGGAGAGGGGCGCGGTTCGAAAATCTTGCCTCGCGTAACCGGGTCCGCTACAACCAGAACTGTTCCGTACCACGACCAAAGAGGTTGGGTTGACAACATGACCGGCGAAACGCACGCTGCCACGCGACGCAAGTTTCTGGAGGTCGCCTCAGTTGCGACGCTCGCCGCATTCGCGGCGCCGCGCAACGCGCACGCCGGCGCGGATGAGACGCTCAAGGTTGGTTTGGTCGGCTGTGGCGGGCGGGGAACCGGTGCGGCGCGCGAGGCTCTGCGGGCCGACCGTCAGGCGAAGCTCTGGGCGATGGCGGATGTCTTTCCGGATCGGCTGGCACTCAGCTTGGAGAGTCTGCGGCAAGAGGACGTCGTTAGCCAACTAGACGTGACGCCTGAGCGACAGTTCGTCGGTTTTGACGCCTATCGCCAGGTGATCGAATGTTGCGACGTCGTCCTACTCTGCACGCCGCCGCATTTTCGGCCGATGCATTTGGAGGCGGCAATCGACGCGGGGAGGCATGTCTTCGCGGAAAAGCCGGTCGCCGTCGACGCTCCTGGCGTGCGCCGGGTGTTGGCGGCATGTGAAGCGGCGAAGGCCAAGCGGCTCTCGATCGCTTCGGGACTTTGCTTGCGTTCCGATTGGGGCATTCGCGAAATCGTGAAGCGCGTTCACGAAGGGGCTGTCGGAGAAATCGTTGCGCTGCAGGCCAACGATTACCGAGGCGGGCGCTGGAGTCATCCGCGTCAACCGGACTGGTCCGACATGACTTACCAGATGCGCAACTGGTACAACTTCACCTGGCTGTCCGGCGACTTCAACGTGGAACAGCACGTCCATTTTCTCGACGTCTGTTCCTAGCTTATGCAGGAGGCGTACCCGATTCGAGCCGTCGGCATGGGCGGCCGGCAGGTCCTCACGGGCGTGGAATACGGCAACATCTACGACCATTTCTCCATCACTTATGAGTACGCCGACGGCGCGAGGCTGCTCAGCAACTGTCGCCAGCAGCCGGGCTGCTATGGCGACATGAGCGCTCAAGTGCTGGGGAGCGCAGGCACAGCCGAGATTCGCGAACGCAAAGGCGGGCTGACGGTCCGCTCGGAAAAGGGGAATTGGACCTACGAAGGCCCGGCGAACGACGTCTATCAATCCGAACATGACGAGTTCTTTGCGGCGATTCGTTCCGGCAACCCGATCAACAACGGCGAATACATGGCGAAGAGCACGCTGCTGGCCATCATGGGGCGGCAGGCCGCCTATACGGGCCAGGCGATCACCTGGGAGATGGCCCTCGATTCACAAGACGATCTGACGCCGCCAGCTTACGATTGGCATGCGCCACTGGCCGATCCGGCGATTGCGGTTCCCGGCGTGACCCGATTTGTCTGACTCGCACACTTGCTGCGAGCTTGCCATGCTTTTCACTGATTCTATGGATTGAAGCGCGATATTGCGGACTGGAGCAGCGAATTTCGCCAACGTGGCTTTCGAACGGCGCGGCACGACACAGGACGTACCACTGCCACCGCGCCCCGTGCGTTGAGGCCAGCTGCCGTCACGATCGGCCAATTTGCCATTGACTGACTTCGGCGAGCGACGGAAATGCAGTGTGTGTGCCGAGACGCGTGACCGTGATTGCAGCTACTTGACTTGCGCGGCGAACGGCCTGTCCAATCGTTATGCCGTTTGCAAGCGAGACCGCAAGCGCCGCAGTGAACGCATCGCCGGCGCCCGTCGGATCGATCGCCTGAACTTCCGTGGCCGGTACGTGCCATGCTGCATCGTCGTCCACGATGATAGCGCCTTCCGCTCCCATCGTCACCGCAACTGTTTTGACTCCACGTGCTCGGAGGAGTTCGGCCGCCGCGAAAACATTTCTTAGGTTGTCGACAGGTCGATTTACAAGGCGTTCGATCTCGATCCGATTGGGAACGCACAGGTCGCAGAGTCCCAGCAACTCATCGGGTAGGTCCGTGGCCGGAGCGGGCGTCAGCACCGTCCGTACACCGGCGGCGCGTGCCAAACAGAGCGCTTCTAGAGTTGCGTCGAGCGGCGTTTCCAGTTGACAAAGCACGGCGTCAGCTCGCCGGATCACGTGGGAAGCATCCCTAACGTCTTGCGGAGTCAAGCGGGCGTTGGCGCCAGCGGCAACGATGATGAAGTTTTCGGCCTCGTCATCGACCACGATCGCGGCGGCGCCGGTCGGGTGATCCGTATCCTGCCGAACAAACGTAGTATCGATGCCATCCTCTTGATAACGCCGCACGGCCTCTGCCCCGAAGGCATCGTTTCCGACACGCGCCACAAAGGCAACCGCTGCTCCCAGTCTTGCCGCGGCAACCGCTTGGTTTGCTCCTTTTCCTCCCATACTGATATGAAGCGAATGCGCGGCCAACGTTTCGCCGGGTTTCGGCATTCGTGGCGTACGAAACGTAAAATCGATGTTTGCCGAACCAACAACACAGATTCGGCAGGCATTGGCCATGGTGTTCTCCAAGCAGCACTACTTTACGATTGCCCCGCTCGTCAACTCACGCTGCTCAGCGAATGTGAAGCCAACGTCATGGTTGGCAATCAAAGTGGCAGCGGTCCGAGTCGCATTGCGATCAAGCTGCATGATTGTGGCGTCGAGGCGCTGTAGAATCAACATCCCTCATCGGAAACTCGGCCAGCAAAGTACAGCGTAAAGACCGTTATTGACTTGTATTGCCGTCGAATTTGGCGCGAAGATAGGCGACTGCTTTTTTCGACGTTGCTACGCGACATTGCAGTTATCGGCACGACTGGCAATTGGCCCGTGGCGAGACGCCATGGAGTTTACGCAGGCGTCGTTACGCTAGAAGCCCATGGGCTGTATGGAAAGCCGACGCCGCGAGGCGTCGGCTTTTTTGCGTGGTATTGCCGAAAGCGGCAAGTACTCTCGAACGAACCGCGATGCCCTCTTCAGCTAACATTCGGCCAATGTCTTCCGTGCGGCGATTCGGCAACACGAACGATAGCACGCCGACTTTCTCTTGTGCGCTGCCGATGAGTCGCAGCCCATTGAGGCCGAGTAGACGCTCCGTGGCGCATGCGCAAAAAGAAGCCCGCATGCCGAGCAGCGCTCGACATACGGGCGTTCGCGTTACAACAGGTTCACGACCTTGTCGGCCAGGCCCTTTTCACCCAACATGATGTTCAGCTTGCCGCTCGCGGCAACCTTCTCCAGGACTTCCAGTTCCTTGAGCCGCATCAACGTGGGGCTCTCCGCCAACAACCGGGCGGTGTTCGCCTGGCTGCGCATCGCCGCCGTTTCCTCGCGCCGCGCGATCAGGTTCGCCTCCGCGGCCTTCTTAGCCTCGGTGACCTTGTTCATCAGGTCCTTCATCTCGCCCGGCAGGATCACGTCGCGGATACCCACCGAGATCAACTCCAGACCAAACGCCTTCGCGCGTGGGCGCACCTGCTCCGCCAGTTCCTCGGCCACCGTGTCCTTGCCGGCCAGGAACGCGTCGAGCTCGCGCGCGCCGATCACGGCCCGCAGTGCCAGCTGCGCCTCGCGGTACAGCGCCTGCGGCGCGTGTTCGGCCACGGTCACGCTCAAGCGCGGATCCACGACGCGGTAGTTCACCAGCGCGTTCACGCGCAGCGTGACTTTGTCCGCGGTCATGATATCCTGGCCCGAGATGTCGAGCGCCGCCTCGCGCAGGTCCACGGGGAAGAGCTTGACTTGCGCCATGTTCTTCCAGAACGCGTACCGGCCCGGCGACAACGTCTCCACGAACTGACCGTCGATGAGCAACACGCCTTGGCAGTGCGGCTCCACGGTGATCGTCTCCAGCACGCGATCCGCGTACTGCGAACGCGAGATCACCGCCAGGTCGCGGTGTTCGAACCGCACCAGGCGCGCGTCGACAATCTCCGCCTTCACCTCGCGCAGGCCCGTCCAGTACACGTACAAGCCCGGCGGCAACACGTGGCTGAAGCGGCCGTCGATCCACACCAGCGCGCGCTCGTGGTCCTTCAAGTCGAGCACCGCGGCGCGGTCCCGCAGCGCGCCTGACTTCACGATCACGTCGAGCTTGTTGTGCACCAGCCATGGCTCGCGTTGCGAGACCACTTCGATGCGCAGCTTGCCGAGCGGATCGAAAATCCAATGCACGCCCGGCGCAGCCAGGCCCTGGAACTCGTCCTCGCGGAGCCGCAGTCCGATCTCATAGTTACGAATCTTAATGCGCTGGATCGCCAACATAACCGCCTCCTTCCTCATCGAGTCGCTTGAGTCCAATCAGACTCGTCGAGCGCCTCGTTGGTTCACAAAAAAGCCCTCGGAAGACGAAGTCTCGGCGCGATCCCAAGAACTCGTGCGGAGCGCGCTTGAGCGCCGCCGTCGGCTGATGCGTGTTCGATTTCCCGCGGCGCGCTCCGTGGAACTTGCGTTCCACTTCCACGCGCCGCACTCCTTCGCCTTGGCATCAGCCCTGGCGGCGCGGCATCCGCGCGCTACAGGGCACTACCTTCTTGGCGCCGTTCGGGAAGTCACGCCATTCGCCTAAAACGAATCGCCTCCTTCGCCGAAACGGCCGACCTCGTCAACCTTCATCTCCCTCGGGCCACAGTTGACCGCTCTTCGCGGAGCCGGTTTCCCGGCGGGGTGGTGCAGGAGTCGAACCTGCCACAGCCAGATGCTTAGTCTGGTGCTCTACCGTCTGAGCTAACCACGTAATGGTGGTCCGCGCAACCTTCGTCATAACCCAGTCACGGAACACGCGTACGGAAATCCGATCAATCAGGACCGCCGCGCGCCGCTGGCCCGGCTGCAACAAACCTTGCTTGAAACTACCTACAAAAGACGCCGGTGGGAGTCGAACCCACATCTGAACCGCTCTGCAGGCGGTTGCCTGACCGTTTGGCTTCAGCGTCACGAAGTCCATTGTCCTCGCCAGGAATCGAACCTGGTCTACGACCTTCGCAGAGTCGCGTGCGAAATCCGGCACACTCCAAGGACGAGTCCTTCCCTCTATTTCAATGGACCGCCGGGGAGTCGAACCCCGATTACTTGGTTGCAGGCCAAGTGTCGTCCCGTTGGACCAGCAGCCCGAATGTCTATTCCGACCATCCA
>JALHLM010000305.1 GCA_022844585.1 Pirellulales bacterium
AACCGACGGCAGGCTTTTCAGGCAACGCACGGAGAGGGATTGCAAAGCCCGCGGCGCTTTGCGCGGCGCGGCGTTGCTTCAGTTGTTCAACGAGCTTCGCCGCCGCGGCATCGGCAGGCTGGAGTTTTATCAGCTTGTCGCCCAACCGGCAGAGCATCTCCGTGAGTACCAGCGCCGACCGCAATTGCCGTGACAGCCAAACCGCTTCACGAGCAAAATCAAGCGCTTTCGCCACGTAGGGCGTGCGCATATCAGCGGGAATCTGTTCCAATAACTCGACCGCTTCGTCTGCGCGCGACTCCGCCAACTTGCGCTTCGCTAGCGCGAGGTTTCGATCGCGCCGTTCCCCTTGGCCGTCGTGTTCCAGCACGCGCAGCTTGCCGACCATCGCGCGCGCTTGCTCGTGCTGCGGCTTCAAAACCAACAGGCGTTCGACCTGCGGCAACAATCCCAAATACTCCTTGGCCGCCAGGGCTTCGCGAATGGCGCGGACCAGTTGCTCCGCCTCGTCGCGAAACGCCGACGCACGGGCGAGCAACTGTCGGACCTCTTCGGTGCGGATGCCTTCGGGGACTTGCTCCAAGAGCGCCGCGGCGCGATCGAAATCGGCGTGTTCCATCGCCGCTCGGGCGCCCGTCAGCAACTCGTCGCGCCGTCGTTCGGACTCACCGAGGGCCGCGTCACATTGTTTTGACTCCAGCTCGGCGCGGCGACGCAGGCCGTAAAGCAACGGATCGGGATCGGCCGCCAAGCGGCGCAACAGTTGTTGCGCCTGAGCGAACTGCGCCGCGCCGCGCAGGGCGATGCCTTCATTCAGAATTGCTTGAGCCGCCTGCACGCGCTCGTGAAACGTCTCTCCGACGGCGAAACCGCAACCGCCGCAGAACTTTTCAGCTAAACCGACGGTCTCACCACATTCCGGACACGGGCCCTGCAACGGCGCGCCGCATTCTTTGCAGAACCGGCGCTCGCCGTCGTTGCGCGCGCGGCAGTTATGGCATTCCGCGAGTGTAAGTTCGCTCGGCATGCTGATCGGCGACGCCGGAGCGTCGAAGCGGCGGTCTTGAACGGGACGATTGGACATAGGCTGCGAATGGTTACTTGAATGCGTGCGTCATTGCCGGAACTCCGGCGTTTCAATCCAAAGAACGTCGACGACCAACGGTTCTTTGACGGTGCGATCGCGAGGCGGCGCTTCCGTGGGACGGGTGATCATCACATCGACACTTCTCACGCGGCCTTCGTCCGACAATCGCTCGACGCTCTCTAGCCAATTGCCTTGCTTGATCAAACGCGATTCCGACTTCTTTAACTGTCGACGGTAGAATCCCTGCACCGAAGCCACGCGTTCTTCCTGCTCCATGCGAACGTAATGCACCACCAACTCCGGCGCAGGAACGGTGCTGAGCTGCGCAGGCCATTGCCGGGGCCATTCCAGATGGAACTCGCTGATGACCTGCGCCGCGGGCGGCAAGCGCAGCGGCATTCCGCCACGAGTTGGCGCCGACTCCTCGTCGTCCGTGGTCGTCGTCTGAGCGCCGCAATCGCTGCTGGTGAAATTCGTCGTGGCGGTCGGGCCAGAAAGCGCGCCTTGGGAAGCTGAGCGTAACCGTTCGTTGATCGCCTTGACCAGGCTCTCGGTGGCGACCATCCACTCTTCCTTGGCCTTCTTTTCGGACTGAAATCGCTGCACTTCAGGATTGTTGGATTCCACGAGCTTGGGTTTCTCGGCTTTGTCCCCCAGCGACGAACGATGCACCAGCGCGTCCTCGCGCGGCACCGCTTTTACCGCGAGCAGCAAGCCGGGATCGAGGAACTTCGTGACGTCCGCGTGATCTTTTTCCCAGGCCTTGGCGCCGGTCGACCAGCGGCGTTTCAAGAGCATCGCCGTTTCCCGGCGCACTTCGTGCAGCGGCAGCGCCGTCGCCAAAGCCATTAGTTCGCGCTCCGCCGCGAGGCTGTCAACTTCGCGCACCCGCTGCGCGACCACTTTGGCGAAATCCGATTCCCAGAGCTCCGTCCCAATCTGCACGGTGCGCTCCGACATCGTCCGGCCATCGGTGGACGTCTCGCCGCCTGAGGCCCGGCCCAAGGTTTCCAGCAGCGCGTCTTTGCCGTAAGGCGCAAATTGCTTCTCCAGTTTGCGACGCGTTTCCAGATCGCAATTTCGCCCCGCGTACAGCACGCTCTGCGCCGGCAAGTTGACGAAGTCCGCCGTCATTAACCAGGCTACCAGGCGTTCGCGCAACGGCCCCGTCTTGCCGCTCGCGACGAGTTCCACGGCGACCGAGCGGCGGAAGCGGGCGCTCGATTGATTCTTGACCTGCTTGAGGCACTCTTCCTGCAAGCCGTTGGCGTCCAGGTCGCCGATCAAGCTCGGCCGTACCTGTTCGGCTTTGACCAGCACCGTGAGCAACATATCCTCATTCTTGGGCTGCCGGTTGGTCGCCAGCGCTTTGAGGGTCGCCTCGACCAGCCGCTTATCGGTCAAATCCGTCGCCAAAGTGCCGAGCAGCGCCCTGCGCAACCCTTTGCGCGCCGCGGCGCTACCGTTAGCGCCGAGCGCGGCCACGCACGCCTCGGCCAGTTGCGGATTCGCGCGTCGCTCCGCCAAGGCGCCGCCGATGGGGAAGCCGTCCTCGTCGACGGCGGCGCTCGTTTGCGATGATGATTCCACGTTGAAGGTGGCGCGTTCGGCCGGAGCGCTCTTATCCGGAGCTTCGAGCAACTCCACGATCAGTTGCCCCGCCGCATCGTCGTTGACGTGTTGCGCCGCCCAATCGTTCACCGCGCGCACCAATCGCGGATCGTTCATCCGTTTGGCATCACGAAAGTCGTCCGCGGTCCACTGGCGCGCGTCCTCAGGCCGGGACTTTTGCTCGACTTCTTCGTCGTCCGACGCCGCCTTGCGCGGTTCGGCAGTGCGCGGCTTGCTGCCGCCTTGCGTCTCTTTGGCGACCAGACCGCGCCCGACGCCAGCCACGACCTTCGTGTTCTTAACTTCCTCGACCGGCGTCGTCACGACGTTGGCGCTCACTTCGGCCGCGACTTCTTCGTCTTCGGCCACCGATTTACGCGGCGGCGGCAGCGGATCGGCTGAACTGCATCCTGCAGCAACAACCAACACGGTGATCATTGCCCAAGCCTGGAATCTACCGCATGCAACACACGGCGGACGCGATTGTGGGAGCGACATGTTATAGCTCCTCGACCGTCTTAGCGCGACGATGCAGCAAGGAAAGGAATCGCACGGAAAAAGGAACGAACAGTAACGATGCGCCGGCCGCCAGACCGGCGCTCGCGGGTTCCGGCACGCCAGCGGCGTTTCCGGCGCTATTACTTGCTTCGCTCCACAACGCAACTTCCGCCCGGCCCAGCGTCGTAAGCCCCGCCAGCGAGCTCGTGTTTCGCGATTCAAAGACCAGGCGATCGATCAGGAACTGCTGCCCTAGGTAGTCGGCGGGATTCGTGGCAATCACATAGGCGATGTCGGCCGAGGGACGATTGATCGCGGCCGTCTGGGCGAATCCCACTCCTGCGGCGCCGCTGACCGTCGCTTCGGCAAGCAGGGCGCCAGACTCCGCATTGGCGCGAATCACCGAGGGGTCAAAGTCGTCGTCGGCGATCAAGTCGAGCGATACGAACTTGGCAGGTTTGGCGAAGTCGGCCCTGAACTCCGCACTGTCGGAGAACCATAAATTGCTGTAGCTGGAATTGCCGAATACGCGGCTGCCGGTCGATGCATGTGGACTCGAACGCGAGAACACTTGCGGTGTGCTTACGTTCGGGCCGTTCAATTCGCCCGAGCCGAAGGCGGAAAGCGTCACGCCAGGAAAAGCCTGGCTAATGTCCGAACCGATTGGGAAGTCGTCCGGATCAACGGTCACACGCGCCGCGCGCGCATTCGCGGCCAGTAAGGCGAAACACAACAATAGGCAAAGTGCTGGCCAAATAGTCGTCATAGTTTACGGCGATTCAGTAAGTCGGAACACGCCGCCGCCTCGGAGCGAAAATCAATTCGCTCCGAGGTCGGCCTGCGCATTCGTCGGTAACTCATTCCGCGCTGTTCAGATGGCGCGGACTGCCTTCGCCGGAAGCCTGCTTCCGACGATTCTTTTGACTACTGATCCAAGTTGCCCTTGTTCGGGTTCTTCTGGAGGAAGACGCCCGAGAAGATCAACGCGCGTTCCAGTTCCACCTTGCTATCGGAGTACCCGATCGAGGCAACGTCGGCGCCCGCCGGGATGATAAAGCCCGGGTTCAGGTAGCCGTCCTTGTTGGTGTCCTGGAAGGTCTTCACGCTGCCGTCGGCGAACAGGATGTTGCAATTGCCGGCGTGGACCGGACCGAAGTCACGGTAATCCTGCAGGTGATCGTAGGGCTGCGCCGGAGTGCCGGTCGGCGGCTGTTCCTTGGCGTAGACGCTCGTGGCCGGGTTGGCGCTATCGTAAGCAACGACGTCCCCCGAGGTACCCCACGCGACGAGCTTGTCGGTGGCGGCGTTCACCAGACACGGGCCGTCCGAGAAGGACTCGACCAGACGCGAACCTTGCGGCAAGAAGCCGGGAATTGCCGCCTTCAAGAAGGCTTCCTTCACGTCGCCCACGTTGGCGTCTGCAGCGAGCGGGATCACCGACGAGCTGTGCGGGCTCGTGTCGACGATCTCCTGACGGAGCGGTCCCAGCGTGGCGATCAGACCTTTGATTTTCTTGCCGTTCTCGAACACCAAGGTTTGCTCCGAACCAGCGGCAACAGCCGTCATCGAGGGGGCCGAACGGGACATGAACCAGGTGGTCATGTAGTTCGTGCCGTAGCCCTTGCTGAGAAGGTGGTCGGCAATCGCTTTGCCCTTGTCGGCGTCAGCGGCGGCGACGATGGTCGGCGTGGCGCCCAAGTTAATCAGCGTCGGGTCCGCGGTCTCGCCAGCCTTGCTGGTGGGCACGCCGAGGTAGTCGTTGATCTTCTCCGAGCCCTTGGCCGGATTTGACGGGCAGAGCAACTCTTGCGGCTTGCCAACCCCTGCGTTGACCATATCGGCGACCCAGCCGATGGTGTCGATCGAGCCGTCGCGTTGACCGTCGTACGCTCCGGTGCTGAGGCGCTTGTTCGGGTCTTTGTCCGCGAACGTCGCGAAGCTCATGTAAAACTGCTTCAAGTTGCTCGCGCACTGAGTGCGGCGAGCGGCCTCGCGCGCGGCGCCGAGCGCCGGCAACAGCAAGGCAATCAAAATGGCGATCACGGCGATGACCACCAACATTTCGACGAGCGTAAAACCGCCGCGCCTGTGCATCCTCATTTGCATGGAAAAACTCCTCAACCTTTCTTGCGGCCACAATTGATGACGAGAACAAAACACTCTGCCGGCGCAACGTTGCGCCGGAACATGGTAGGAGAATGTCGAAGTTCTAAATCTGAATGTCGAATCAAGCTCGAATGACGAATGTCGAAAATGTTCGCACAAGGAACAAAATATGACCGGATATCAGTTGGTTCTCAGTTGCTGCGCTGCAACGTCCACTCGCTGAAGACCACGTCGCCGGGCAGTTCTTCGTTGGACGTTTTGAAGCCGTTGCGGCCGTTTGCCGTGAAACCGTTGTTCAGGAGCCCGTCGCCGTCTTCGTCGACGAACGTGCGGACGCTGCCGTCGGCGAACAGCACATTGCAGGTGCGTTGCGTTCCGCCGCCATGCACGGGTCCGAAATCGCGAAAATCCTGCTTCGTTTCCCGCGACCACTTGGCCCACCAACCCAGCGTTCCGCTGCGGGGCGTGCCCGGGTTGAAATGCGGCGTTTTCATGTCATTGATCGACACTGGGCCGTCGCTGAACGATTCGACGAACCGCTCGCCCGGTGAGTATGCGTCGAGCTTGACGGTCAGCGTCCCTTCGCCCACCGCGGTCGGCTGGCCGCAGGCGAGCAGCGGAATTCGCGTGATGGCGCTTTCGCCGACGTCCGATTTGGCCTGGTGCAAAGGCCCAAGCGTTGACGATCGGGCCGATGCGGACGCCGGACAAGTGGCCGTCGATTTCAAGTTGCCGCTGGGGTCCAGCGCCGGCTCCGTGCGCACCAGGTACCAACTGGCGGTGTAATTGGTGTTGTAGCCCTTCTCGAGGATTTCTTTGACGATGATCTTCAATCGCTCAGGGCTATTGGGCGGAAGTTCCAGCAATTTCCGGCAAGGGTTCTTCACCTCAGTGCCATCAGGCGCGGTCGTGGGCTTACTGCCGGCGGGATCGATGCCGCATTGAGGGAACGAGCTCGGCGTGGCGGTCAGCAGATCGTGATACGTTTCCGATAGCTTGTGCGGATTCGCCGGACAAAGCATCGCGCCGACATCGCCGCCTTGGTTGACCAGGTCGGCGACCCAACCTTGTTCGGTGACCGCGCCGTCCCAGCGCCAATCGAAGGCGCCGCTACAGTATCTGTTCTTCCGCGCGGCGAAGGCGTGCATGCCAATGCCTAGCTCGCGCAGATTGTTCTTACATGCCGAGCTTCGTGCCGAAGTGCGCGCCATGTTCAGCGCCGGCAGCGCCAGCGCGATCAAGAGGCCGATGATCGTGATGACCACCAACAACTCAACTAACGTAAACGCCCTGCGACGCACCATCCACGATCGCTCCGAACGGAGCGCCCCCTGAACAAGTTGCGGGGCATTCTGGAGTAAGAATGTTCGAGTTTGATGAACCGGCGATGCGATGTTTCCGAGGTTTTCGTGAGCAACTTACCGAGGCAAATAGGAAAGTTAAGAACTCGCAGATGTGTGACGGGATGCGATCGCGCGCAATTTCTCGCCTGCAGTAACGCGCGCCATCCACTTGTCGCATAGCGGCTTGCGCCTACTTGCGCAAGGCGTTTAACGTCCTGCTAACAATTCAAACGGAGGACGTTGGATGGAGGTCTAGTAGTAGACGGAAGGTAGGCGAGGCCAAAAAGATTCTGTTGAGCCGCCCCGACCTTGTTCGGCGAAAGAATCGGATGCCGCCACGCCGCACTAACAAAACGCGGAAAGGCCATCACACGAACGCCAAAGATCTTGCGCGATTCGAAACATCAGATGCCCGCCACACCGTAGAAGTGGACTCCCGCGCGAGCTGGCGAAGTCCGTCGCGCCGGGAAAAAGGTCCTCCGGCGAGGTCTGGAATCAAAAGGCCCGGCGACGAGCTCTGTCGCGGAGCAAGACCTGCTGGAGGCGCCGAAAGAATGCTGCTCGATGCAGGTCGTAGAATTGCGGATCCGAATTGCGCAATAAACGCAAAAGGCCCCGACTAGCGGGGCCTGTGCATCGCAGTGACGGACAGCGTCCGTTATTTCTTCTTCTCGTTGTGCAGCGTGTGCTTGCGCACGCGCGGGCAGTACTTCATCAGCTTCAACTTTTCGCCGCCCGGCTTGCGCCAGAGGGTGTAGTTGTAGTCCCCGGTCTCGC
>JALHLM010000306.1 GCA_022844585.1 Pirellulales bacterium
GCGAAGCGATCCGCGATCGCCGCGAGATCGACAAACATGGCATTGGCCTGCTGATAAGCATGGATCTCTACGCCTCGATTCAGATCCCAAAGCCGCACCGTGCCATCCCATCCAGCGCTGGCCGCATGCGCTGGGTTCTCCAAGGGAACGATGGCAGCGACCGCGCTTTGATGCCCCAGTAGGACGTGATGATCCCGCCCGGCCCCGTCGTCCCAGGTTTTCGCCGTGTGATCATAGCTGCCAGAGACCAATTGTTTGCCGTCGCCGCGAAATGCGATGGATGTCACAACGCCCGTGTGACCGAGGATCACCCGTTCGCTCGTTCCGTCGCTGCTCCGCCAACGCCGCACTGTCATGTCACGGCTGGACGATGCAATTTCATCGCCGGTCGGGCCAAACGCCGCGCGGGTCACGGGCTGCGTATGGCCCACGAGTGTTCGAATCAACGCGCCATCGGATGCATTCCAGATTCGCACCGTTTGATCGTCCCCGGCAGTGACCAACAACTGTCCGTTGGGGCTGAATGCGACGGAATTCACCCCCTGCGAATGACCGGTGCAGGTTGCCACGCGTTCTCCAGTTGCCGCGATCCACACATGCGCCAGGCGATCCCCGCTACAACTCGCAATCAATCGACCATCTGGGCTGAGAGCCAACGATTGCACTGGTTGCACATGGGCGTCCCAACTGCGTACTAGCTGCCCATCGCTGACATTGAATACCTGTACCTGACGTGAGCGACCGGCGACAAACAATTGTTCGCCATTGATGCTCCAGGCAAAATCAAAGAGCGCTCCGGTATGCGTATTGATGCGCGTCACGACCATGCCGTCAGCGACGCGGTACACAGCCGCCGCTCCGTCCCAATCCACCGCCGCCAGGCGATCGCCGAGCGGCGAAAATGCAATCGCGGAAACGGTATTGCCATGCGATGTGAACTCTCGCACCAAACTTCCCGACTCGACGCTCCAGAGGCGTACGGTCCGATCGTGCGACGCGGTCGCCAGGAGCGCTCCGTCTGGCGAATACGTCACGTCTGTCAGCGAATCGGCGTGTCCCGAAAAAGTGCGCACGTCGGCGCGGCAAAGTTGCCATTGATAGTACCATTCCCAACCGCGCAAATCGGTTTGGCCGGCGGCCGGAATCTGCGATTGCAGCCGCTCCACGACGTTCGCGGTACGGTGGTCGTGCCAATCACGTTCCAGGAGATTGGCTTCGGTGACATAGGCGTGACGCCGTGCCTCTGCCGCTCGCGAGGATGCTTGCCACGCAAAGGTCAACGAGGCAATGCTGCCCAGGCAAAGCGACGCGATCACCGCCGAGATCAGCGCCGCGGGCGTCGGATTGCGCTGAATCCAGCGCCAACTACGTTCAACGCCACCGACGGGCCGAGCGAGTATCGGGCGCCCTTCGAGAAAACGTTGGAATTCGTCCGCCAGCTCGCGAGCCGTTGCATACCGACGCGCCGGCGCCTTCTCCAGGCATTTGAGCACGATGGTTTGCAAATCGATCGGCACCCGCGCATTGAACTTGCGCAGCGCAGGAGGTTCGTCATTCAGGATCTGCGAAATCAGCATCCGCAGGTTTCCCCGAAAGGGCAATTCCCCGGTCAACATTTGAAACAGGATTACACCGAGAGCGTAGACATCGCTGCGGCGATCGGCTTGATGCGATTCGCCGCGCGCCTGCTCCGGCGACATGTAGGCCGGCGTCCCCACGATGCGCCCTTCGAGCGTCATCGTGATTTCGCCGCTGTCACGTTTGGCAAGGCCGAAGTCGACGAGGTGCGTTTTGCCGTCGCCGTCGAGAAGGATATTACTCGGCTTCAGATCGCGGTGCACGACGCCGGCCTCGTGGGCGTGATGCAAGGCGACCGCGATCTGTTCACCCAGCGCGGCGGCTTCTGGCGCGCCGATTGCAACTCCCTGCAGATGCTCGGCGAGATCGGCGCCGGCGATGTATTCACTGACGATGTACAAGGTGTCGGCGTCGCGACCCACCTCGTATACGCTAACGATTCCTGGATGCCGAAGCTGGGCCGCGGCACGGGCCTCGCGGAGAAACTGTTCGACGTCCCATTGTTCCAGTTGCCTTCCCCGGGGGAGTTTGACGGCGACGGTGCGATCCAGTTCGTGGTCGCGTGCCAACCAGACTTCACCAAACTGGCCGGCGCCTAGTCGACGCAACAACTCGAAGTGGGCGACGAAGGCGCCGGGGCCGGTCGCAGCCTGCTGCGTCACGAGGTCGATCCGCACGCCGCAACTGGCGCACAGCACGGCGGAGAGGTCTGCATCGTCGGCCAGGTGAAGTCGAGTTTGGCAATGCGGGCAGCGCAGGGTCAATGCGGTGGCGCGCGAGCGTATTTCGACCGCCGCGATCGCTGGATACACGCCTGAGGACGAAGCCCCAGCAGGTGTCGCCGTAATCGCAGTATTGTCGGCTTGCGCCGCCTGCCGCCTTGCGTCGGCCACTGCGTCCCAACGTCCGAGCTCCTTCTCCAATTCTGTCGCAATCTCGCGGTGTTCGGCGAGGAAGGCGGCAAGATCAACGGGCGCTCCGTCGTCGCGACGACGGACAAACTCCGCGGCGATGCGAGCGATTCGTTCCCTCTCAGCCGCACTGGCGTCGTTGGAGTTCTGATCGTCAGCCACCATCGACTCTCCGCATTGCTGCTGGAATTGCATTCCGATCGACAAGCGGCACGTAGCGCGCCAAAGTCATCGGCGTGCCGTTTAAAAATACTGCGACGCGCGGCCCAGTGCTTCACGCAAGCGCTCTTTGGCTCGGTCCAGCAGACCGCGAATCGCGCCGGGCGTGCGGCTCATGCGACGTGCAATTTCCTCCACTTCGACGCCTTCCAGATGCCGCAGGCGAACGGCTTCACGATACTCCTCCGGCAAGCCGGCGATGGCGATCCGCAACACGCGCGCGGCATCGCGACGGCCGGCCGACTGGCTGGGCGATCGTCCATCGCCGGACAGTAGGTCCACGAGCGCTACGTAGCTGCCATCCTCGCCGCTCGACGCGGAGGCCGCGCGCGTCCAGTCGCCGCCGCGCTTGCGACGGCCGGCCGATTTGATCGCATCCAGCAGGCGGTTTTCAGCTAGCACCTTTAACCAGGCAGCAAAAGCCCGATCGGACGTCGGGTCGAATCGCCCGATGTCGCGGAAGACTTGAATGAAGGTCTCTTGCAGCAAATCATCGACGCTGAGTTCACCACGCAGCGATGCGGGAATCCGTGATTCGAGATGACTCGCGAGCACCGCATGATGGCGCACCAGCAGCGTCTCGACCGCCGACTGGTCGCCGGAAATGGCGCGACTGAGCAGTTCGGCATGATCGTTCGCCACGTCCAAGGCGACGTTCCTTTGCGAGACCCGTCAACGACGGTTTGGTGACTCGATGGTACCACTTCCATCGAGCCGGGGTCAAATCGGCCCCAGACGCCCAATAACCGCCGACAGAATCAACCGTCTCACCGCCTCCCGCGGAGCCACCCATCGCGCTGGGAATCAACACTTGCCGTGCAGTCGTGGGGAAACCGCCATTCTGGGGTCCACTCGTGAAGTCCGGCAGATCGAACGTGGCACGCATGTAGACTACAATGGGCGCTGCTCTTGTCGAACAAGGAGCGACCCATGTCGATCCGCTGCTTCTCGGTCCGAATTTCTCGGGCAATCGTCCTGGCCCTGCTATTGGCGCACAGCGATCACTCGGCAGCGGAAACGGTGCGCTGGAATGTTCCTGGCGGCGGCTCGTATTTTACGGCCGCCAATTGGGACCCTGCTGGAGTTCCAGACGCGGCCGACGTGTCGCTCTTCGATCTCAGCAGCACGTATGTCGTCACCTTTCCGGCGCAACGGCCGCGTCCCGGTGAACCAACAAATCGCGCCGTGCATGTCTATGACGACGATGTCACCTTCGACCTCAATGATCGAACTCTCACATTGACCGATGGCGGAGACAGTCCGTCCTTGCTGCTTGGCTACAGCGGACGGTTCGATCTTGGCAACCAGGGCGCTCTCAGGGTGCTCGACGGAAACGTGATCGGAGTCGACGCCGTGCTCGGGCGCGCTGGCGGCCTGCCAATCTCGCGGGGAAACCTTGGAGAACTCGTGGTTGGATTGGACGCCACACTCGAGCTAAGCGGCGATCTCTACGTCGGCGACGACGCGCGTGGAACGCTTCGCATCGCGCAAGGCGGTCATGCGGAGGCGCAACTTTGGGTCGGCAACCAGGAAGACGCGTCAGGTAACGTACTCGTCAACGATCCCGGCAGCCTGCTGACGACGACGCAACCGACCATTGGAAACTACGGGACGGCGTCCATGACGATCACCGACGGCGGCCGCGTTGATTCCAACGGCTCAGGATACGTGGGACGTTTTGCCGGAAGCGACGGCGTCGTCGAAGTCCTGGGCCCCACGTCCAGTTGGCACGCTACCGGCGCCGGCATGGCGATCGGTGATGATGGCGTCGGCAAAATCGTTGTCAGCGCAGGAGCGACATTCCAGTCGGGGGGCACGACGACGCTGGGAAAAGCCAGCCGCGGAGTTGGTGAAATCCAGATTTCCGGCGCCGCCTCCACATGGCAGCACACGTCGGTTGTCGTCGGTGGAATAGGAGCAGGCAAGTTAACGATTGCCGATGGCGCCACGGCAAGCACTCTCAATAGCGCCGTGCTCGGCGCGAGCTCAACGGGCGTTGGCGATGCGTTCGTTCAGGGAAATGGCAGTCACTGGGCAATCGACGTCGACCTCACGATCGGTGATTCCGGCCGCGGTGCGTTGTCGATCCTCGATGGTGGATCGCTGTCTGCTCAACGGGTGCTTGTGGGGGCTCGACTCAACGCGCCGGGCATCGGAGAGCTGGTCGTCCAGGGAACCAATTCGCATGTCGACGCGGCAGAACAACTTGTCGTTGGCGGTGGAGGCGGCGCGGGCGCGCGCGAAGGTCAGCTCGCTATTTCCGCGGGCGGAGTGGTCGAAAACAATCTCGGGATGATTGCCGCGACCCCAGGCGCCACCGGCCACGTCGACGTCGACGGAGCAGGGGCGATTTGGCGCAATCGGGATGCACTCCACATCGGCGGCAGCGAATTCGGTCCCGGAGGGCACGGAACGCTCGTCATCTCCCAGGAAGGACTCGTCGCAGCCACGCACGCCATTACCATTTGGGATCCCGGTCAATTGCTACTCGAGGGCGGCCGTGTCGAGGCGCCCAATGTGGCGATTCAAACTGGGATTCTCGCTGGCGAAGGGATCATTGCCGGCGATGTATTCAACGCCGGTAGACTGGAAATCGGCAACGACATTGGACGCATGGTCATTACCGGCGACTACTCCGAGAACTTCGCGGGCCGGATTGTGTTGGAAATCGCCGGCGCAATCGAGGGCGAATACGACGTATTGCAAATCGACGGCCAGGCTCTGTTTCATGGTGGCAACCTCGACGTCATGTTTGTCGATGGTTATCTTCCCCAGGCCGGAGATGTCTACGACTTGTTGGACTTCGATACTGCCGGCGGAGAGCTTGGCGGCGTCCAATTGCCAGCACTGGCCGAGGGGCTTCGTTGGCGCACCGGCGATTTCATGGCAGAAGGACAATTTGCCGTCATCGTCGACATCTTGGGCGATACTAACGCCGACGGACGTGTTGATATCGAGGATTTGAATAACGTCCGCAACAATTTTGGCATGATGAGTATGCCGATTCTGGGTGACACGGACAACGACAACGACGTCGATGTCGGCGACCTCAACAACGTCCGCAACAACTTTGGCGCGCCGTCGTCACCGCTCGAATCCGTGCCGGAGCCGTCATCGGCGTTGCTGGTCGGTTGCGGCGCAGGCTGCGTTTTGATCGCCGGCAGTCGACATCGTCGCACGCGTACGCAGAAACCAGGTCAATAAACAAACCAAGACTGCAAGTCGCCGCTCACGTTGAACGACGACTTGCAGCCAGGTTGTCCGTTGAGAATGGAAGCGGCCGCTCCATCGGAATTCGCAGCTGTCCGATCGGTCTATCGCCACGCATCAAACGCCAAATCGAATTCCAGTCCAACGCGATCAGCTCGACGCGCCTTGCGGTTGGAACCGAACTCGGTCATCAGCAGATCAACAGCGACCGACTTGCTCAATTGCTGAGAAGTTGTCGGCGACGCGAACGTCATTTCCTGCGGAGCGCTCATCGCCGGAGCGACATAGGTCGCGCCGAAGTTGTTGCGCACGGCGTTTAGATCGTCGAGGTTCACCTGGCCGTCCCCCGTGGCATCGCCCTGGGCTCCAGCGCCCTTGGCGCCGAAATTGTTGCGGACGTTGTTCAGATCGACCAGGTTGACCATCGAGTCGCCATTCGTGTCGCCCAAGTGAATCGTCGCCGGCTGCTCGTTCGCGTGGTCGAAATCAGGCGCCTCTCCCATGAATTGCGAGGCGTCCAGCATCGTAATGACTTTGTCGTAGAGCGCCGAAGCCGTCGCGCCAGGGCTCACCGAGAACAAATCCGCGTCGAACAGGAGATCCGCGCCGCTAAGTGGCAGCCCGACCGGAACGACGCCCAACATGAAGCCGCCCGGAGTTTCGGTGCCGGAGTCAGCGTCGGAACCATACCGTCCCGAGTACTGGAACTTCACTTCTCCGCCGTCGCGGTAGATGTCCAGGTAGATGTCGTCCTCGTTCGGAGCGTTGTTTTCGTAAAAGTAAATCCTGCTGGGCAAACTGTCGCTCCGGTCGTCATACACAGCGCGATACGGCGTCACGGCATGAGACCGCCGCGTCGCGTCGACCATCGAGTGATAGGCGCCGTCCAGATCATCCCAGGCGTCCTGTGGGCTAATGCCATCCCATTGATTCACGGTTTCGCCGATCAGGTTGACCGATTGCGTCAACACGTCGCCATAAGAATCGAAGCTGGGAACAAACATCATGATCGGCGCCTGCCGTTGCCCATCGCCGTCCTCGGCCTGGTGCAGGAAGCCCGCGATGTACCGCACGGTGATTTCCGTCATCGAAGGTCCGCCCGCGGCTTGGCTGGCGCCGTCGAGCAGTGCTTCCGCGATTTGCAATCCGACGATTTCATCGCCGAGTTGTCGCCCGTGCAGAATCGTCGTCGCGCTGTCAGCTTGGTTGATCGTCTTGCCGTCTTGCGTCGGGACGCCGCCGAAGAAGTCTCGCAGCGAAAGCGTCGACAGGCCGAAGCACGTCCCCGTTCCAATTTTTTCCGGGCTGGCGAAGTACGAGTACCAAAGTCCGAAGTTGGCCCAAACCAGCGGGCTTGCCAACCCGCCCAGGCCGTCCACTTCGCTTTGACCATAGGTCTGGAGGAACAATTCGTAGGCGTCCCCGCCCATTCCGTTGTCTCCGAACAATCCGTTGAGCGTGCCGCCAAACGAATAGTCGT
>JALHLM010000307.1 GCA_022844585.1 Pirellulales bacterium
TGAACAACTGAAGCAACGCCGCGCCGCTCAAAGCGCCGCGGGCTTCGCGATCCCTCTCCGTGCGTTGCCTGAAAAGACTGCCTTCGGTTGCAAGGTGGAGGTCGTCCCTGGCTGGAAGCGCATCACCGCTACCGCCGAAGTGAAAGCGGTACTAGGAACTCGCTACGAGCAATTCTGTACCGCGGCCGGACTGGCCCTCGAGGGACTCGGCAAAGCGGCGCTGAGCCCCAAGCTCAAGCTCGAATCTGGCGACAAGCTGTGGCAGCGTCTGTCGCGCGCGGTTCGCAAACGCGACGCGAACGTCGCCTGGGGAATTGATCTCGGGACGCTGTCGCTCAAGGCGCTGCGATTGCGTTTGAACGAGAAGGGCGAGGTCGTCGCCGACGCCGTGGAGCAGCTTGTTCACGAAGTTCCGCTCAATCAGGCGGGCGTCAACGTCGCCGATGTCGTGGGCAAGACCTGGCAACGCCTACGTGCGAAGTACGATCTAGGTGACGGCAAAATTTGCGTCAGCTTTGCCGGGCAGTCGCTGCTCTCGCGTTCGTTCAAGCTACCGCCGATCGATGCGAAGAAGATTCCGGAATTGATGAAGTACGAAACGCCGCAACAGATTCCGGTGCCGATCGATCAAGTCGCCTGGGACTACCATGTGTTCGGCGTGGACGACGCCGCGAATCGTTACGATCGCGAGGCCGCGCTGTTTGCTGTGCGGCAAACGGTGCTGCGGGATCGACTGGCATTGCTGGAAAGCGTCGACGTTCGCCCCGACGTGCTGCAAGCGGATTCGCTGGCCATCTACAACCTGCTGGCCTACGAAGGGCACTGGCCCACGACACTCAATGATGCGGCCGACGAAGAGGAAGTAACGATGGCCCTCGACATCGGTGTTGACTCCATCAACACGATCATCGGCCACAGCCAATGCGTGTGGACGCGCACGGGCGGACACGGCGGCAACACGTTCACGAAGGCGCTGGTGAAGGAACTCAAACTCACGCATGCGGAAGCGGAGCGCCAGAAGCGACAGCCGTTCGCCGTACCCGCGGCCCATCTGATAGACCAGGCGATGCAGCCGGCGTTTCAGAGCTTGCTGGAGGAAGTTCACCGCACGATCACGTACTACGGCACGCAGCAGCGCCGCCGGCAAGTGAGCCGCATTATCCTGTTGGGCGGCGGCTCGCGATTGCACGGCCTCGTCGAGGCGATGTGCTTGGGACGCTGAGTTCGTCGCACAAACTCAGCGGTTGGCGTCCTGCTTCCGCTCCCAGACTTCTTCCGCCGCGCTCCGGCGATAGTAGACCGGCGCCAGCGTCCAAATGTCGTCGACGAGTCCCTGTTGCACGTCGCGCCAAGCGAGTTGCGCGACCGTCGCAGCGCGCGGTTCCCAGCAAGCTTCTCGCGTTAGTGTCGTGCCGGCCGGCAGGCGGTCACGGATGGCGCGCAGGCCTGTCCCGGTCAGCGTTGCATTCTCTGACGTCTCGTTGAGCCATTTCGCGGCTTCGACAAGCTGAGTCGTCTCCACCGGAACTGCTTCGCCATCAGTTGCGAAACGAAAGTGTCCGATCAGCAATTCGCCGCGTCCTGCGTCGAGCACGACCTGCAACGGCGTGCCGTGCGGCTCGGCTTGCGCCGCGATGACGCGAAGCGTATCGACGCCGCGTACTTTGGCGCCGGTGGCGTAGGCAAACAACTTGGCGGTGGCGACGCCCAGCCGCAGGCCGGTGAAGGAACCGGGACCGATCGAAACGGCGAGCAGTTCCACGTCGGCGGGACGCCAGCCGGCTTGTTCCAGCAACACACGCAAGGTCGGGGCCAGCGATTGCGTACTTCGGCGCTGACCAGGCAGGGCCGCTTCGGCGATGAGTCGCGGTCCCTCGGCCAGGGCCACCGAAGCCGTAACACCGCTCGTTTCCAAAGCCACGATCCGCAAACCGGTCTCTCCGCTGCCCAATTTCGCCACTGGAATGGTCAGCTCGTAACGGCAGCGCCGGTTACGCCGATGGCCGCTCGCCCGCTTCGCCAGACCACCCGAACGGCGGTTGCCTTGACCCTCATTGCACACTAACTTACATTACCGGTTGCGTTTAGGACAGCGAATGGCGGTGTGCGGAGCGAGGCTCGGGTGTCTCGCGGAGCACGCCAAACCGGACGTTGGTATGCTCTTTCACCATGCCGGTCATGTGGCAACACTCGGGGAGTGGAAGGGACTCTGATGGGGAGGGCCCTCCGGCGTGAAGCGGGCGCTAATTAGCGATATCCACGGGAATCTCGAAGCGCTGGAAGCAGTGCTCGAGGACATTCGTCAGCAGCAGGTCGAAGAGATCTACTGCCTGGGGGATATTATCGGCTATGGGCCGAACCCGCGCGAATGCATCGACAAGGTCATCGCCAAGTGCCGGGTGACCATCTTGGGCAACCACGATCAGGGGGCCCTGTTTGATCCCGAGGGCTTCAACTCCGGGGCGGAGAAGGCTATCTTCTGGACCCGCAAGCAGTTGGAAAGCTCCGCCGGGAAGCCGGAGGACAACGCCAAGCGCTGGGATTTTCTAGGGGAGTTACCCCGTTCGCGCCGCGAGAACGGCTTTCTTTTCGTCCACGGGTCGCCGCGGAATCCGCTGAACGAATACGTGTTCCCCGAGGACATCTACAACCAGAAGAAGATGGAAAAGCTCTTCTCGCTGGTGGAACATCACTGCTTCCAGGGGCACACGCACGTTCCGGGCGTGTTTACGCAGAATTTGAACTTTTTCAGTCCCGAAGAAATTGGCTACCAATACAGTCTGTCGGACGAAAAGGCGATGATGAACGTCGGCTCCGTCGGCCAGCCGCGGGACGGCGATCCGCGGGCCTGCTACGTGATCATCGACAACGATCTGGTGCGGTACCGCCGCGTGGAATATCCGGTCGAAAAGACGCGACAGAAGATCTACGACACCCCCGAGCTGGACAATTTCCTGGGGGACCGCTTGCTCGACGGCCGTTGAACGCATGGTCGAGGAATTGCGACACTAGCCCGCAGCGCCAGCGAGGGAGAGTGGACGTCGGTGAGAGTTTGAGCCGGAAGCTCTAAGCATCGTCAACTTTCCCTCGCTGGCGCTACGGGCTGGTATGCGGCGCTCCTCGCCGGGTATCCTGCACGATTCTTTTTCGAGCCTGCGACGGTTCGCTCGCTGCGGCATCGGCGGCACATATCGGGACGGCCCTCCAAGATGGCCGGCCTGTTGGGAGAATAGTTGGTATGGACAAGCGATTCGTCACGTTTCTGGTGGTTTCGTTCGGCCTGTTGATGGGCTACCAGCTCTTGCTGGGGGCGCTCGGGGTCGGCCCCAAACCTCCGGCCAATAAGCCGCCTGCGCAAGCGGCCGCCGACGTCGCGGCGAAGGACAAGCCAGCGGACGGCGTGGAAGCAGAAAACGGCGACGCACCCGCGGCCGCCGCTGGGCCTGCCGTGGGCGAGCAACCTGCCCCGGCCGTGGCCGTGAATGCCGACTGGCCCGATCGCTACGCCACGCTCGGCTCGCTCGATCCTGCCAGCCCTTACCAGATGCTGGTCCTGATCAATTCCCACGGCGCTGCCGTGGAACGCATTGAGTTGAATCAGCCGCGCTACGGCGACCTCCCTCAGTACGACGCCGTGGAGTTGAAAGGCGGCTACATCGGCAGCCTCGCCCCCGCGGAAGCCGCCGGCACGGGCGTAGCGATCCACGTTGTCGGTCCGGGCACGCCCGCGGCGCAAGGCGGACTACAAGCCGGCGACGTCATCACGCAGATCGCTGGCAAGCCCGTCAAGACGCCGCGCGAATTGGAGTTGGCTCTCGAACTGCACGAGCCAGGCAAGGCGATCGAAGTTACCTACTCACGGGGCGGCGCGGCAGCGGTGGCGGCAAAGGTTACGCCGATCAAGCCACCATTGGCCGTGGTGCGGCCGGAGAAGCGAGGCGAGAAGCAAGATCCGCTGTCGATGCTCGTGGATTTGAACACCATCGACGGCAAACCGGCCGGCGGCGTCAATCTGCGGGAGGCGAACTGGGAACTCGCGGAATCCACCGCGTCGCTGGCGGTGTTTCGCATGGCGCTCGAATCCGGGCTCGTCATTCAGAAACGGTATGAGCTGGCCGAGGTAACCAACAAGGAAAAGGTGGGCGACGCGCGCGGTTACGAGCTCAAGTTCTCCATCGCGATCGAAAACCCCACCGAAGCAAGTCACAAGGTCGCGTATCGCCTCGACGGGCCGACCGGGTTGCCGACCGAAGGCTGGTGGTATGGCAGCAAGATCAGCTCCGAATGGTTCACGGCGGCCGGCATTCGTGATGTCGTCACCAGCCACATGCAGTACGGCAGCGCACAGTTCAACGCCGTCGGCGCACCGGCGATCGCCAAGAGCGACGAGCCGGAGATTCCCGCCACGTATGGACCGATCGTCTACACGGGCGTCGATGCGCAATATTTTTCCGCGGTGCTCAAGCCGGATCGGAAGCTGAACGCCGAGATCGACCAGGATCCTTGGTTCGCGATCGTCGAGGCGCTGCGCGTCGGCCCGGTGCCGGAAGACACGAGCTATCGCAAAGTGGTCGACACCTCGTTTCGTTTGACGAGCAAGGAGTTCACGGTCGACCCTGGCAAGACACTGCGCCACGATTTCCACTTGTTCGCCGGGCCGAAAGTGCCGGACGTGCTGGCAGCCTATGGGCTGGACGCGCTCGTCGAATACGGATTGTTCGGCTGGGTCGCGCGGCCGATGTCGCGGATTCTGCATTTCTTCTACTACGTGACCGGCAACTACGGCATTGCGATCATCATGCTCACCGTGCTGGTGCGGTCGTGCATGTTCCCGATCAGCCGCAAGCAGGCCCTCGGCGCGCAGAAGATGCAAATGCTGCAGCCGGAGATGAAGAAGATCGCCGAGAAGTATAAGACCAGCCCCGAACAACGGATGAAGGCACAGCAGGAACTGTTCCGCAAGCACAACTACAACCCGCTGGCGGGCTGCCTGCCGCTGTTCCTGCAGTTGCCGATCTTCATCGGCCTGTATCGCTCGCTGATGGTCGACGTCGAACTGCGCCAGGCGCCGCTCTTCCCGGGCGTCGATTGGTGCGGCAACCTGGCCGCCCCGGACATGCTCTGGAACTGGTCGGCGGTGATGCCGAGCTTTATCGAGTACTACCTCGGCTCGCATCTGAACGTACTGCCGCTCGTCACCGTAGGGCTGTTCCTTTGGCAACAAAAACTGTTCATGCCACCACCGACCGACGAACAGCAGGTGCTGCAACAGAAGATGATGCAGTACATGATGATCTTCATGGCGTTCATGTTCTATCAAGTCGCCGCCGGGCTGTGCATTTACTTCATCGCCTCAAGCTTGTGGGGCATCGCCGAACGGAAGCTGCTGCCGAAAACGTTGCCGGTGGCGAATGGCGCCGCGGCCGCGGCCGACACCTCGGGCGGCGATGATCAAAAGAGCTCGGCGGTCGACAAATTCAAAGCCCTCTTCCAGAACGGCAAGGAAGAAACCAACGGCGCAAAGGAAATGCGCCGCCGCCGCGAACGCGGAAAGCGCGGCGACGGGAAGAAGTAGTCCGCCAGGTCAGGCCGCTTTGTAGGTCAGGCACCCTGGTCGAAGCCAAGACGCGTCGCACGACGTTGACTTCAACCAACATCCCAAATTCGCGCCAGCTAATTGCCTGACGGTTCGACATCGTCTCCTGTCAGGCAATTAGCCGGCATCGGCTGGGGATGTTGCCGCAGTTGATTGCGATGTTGGGTTTTTTGCCTTCAACCAGGGTGCCTGACCTACGATATGCACTCCTCTGACGATTGCATTGCGGCGATTGCCAGTGCCGCGGGGGGCGGGGCGCGGGGGATTGTGCGAATCTCCGGCGTCGGCGTGGCCGGCGTACTGCGGCGATGTTTTGTGTCGCGCGACTTTGATCCAGCGCTTGCGCGTCGAGCGCGTGCGTATCTGGGACACGTCCGATTAGCTGATCCAGAGATCGAACTGCCTTGCCGGCTGTACTATTGGCCGACGCCACGCAGCTATACGGGGCAGCCGTCCGCCGAATTGCACACGATTGGCTCGCCGCCCCTGCTGGAGAGCCTGCTCGATACGGTGCGCGCGGCCGGCGCGCGCTTGGCCAGGCCAGGCGAATTCACGCTACGGGCATTCTTGGCCGGACGAATCGATCTTACCCAGGCCGAGGCGGTGCTTGGCGTAATCGACGCGCGGAGCGACGCTGAACTGGCGACGGCATTGGAACAGCTTGCCGGCGGCATTGCCGAGCCGCTCCGATCATTGCGCAGCGAGTTGCTGGACCTGCTGGCGGACCTGGAAGCCGGGCTCGATTTTGTGGACGAAGACATCGCCTTTATTGCGCCCGACGCGCTGGTCGATCGCCTGACGACCGCGCGGAAATCAATCGGTGAACTCGCGGCTCAACTACGCGAGCGCGACGCCAGCTCCGCACTTCCGCGCGTTGTGCTAGTAGGTCCACCAAATGCCGGGAAAAGTAGTCTGTTCAACGCACTCGTGGGCGACGGACAGGCCATTGTCGCCGATATCCCCGGGACCACGCGCGATTACCTTTTGGCAACAATCGACCTCGACGGCGTGCGCTGCGAGCTCTGTGATACCGCCGGCATTGAATCCAGCGACAGCGATGATGTAGCCACCAGCGCACAAGCCCAACGCGGACAGGCTCAACGACGCGCCGACGTCGAACTGCATTGTCGCGACGCGTCGGACGCGCAAAGTTCGCTGCTCGATCGCGCGTCAGAGTCAGATCGACCGCGACTCACCGTCTGGACCAAGACGGACTTGGCGGGGACGTTACCGTCGCAAGGCCTGTCCACCAGCGTTGTCACCGGGGCTGGACTCGACGCTTTGCGAGCGGCCATCCGCACCGCCGTAGAGCGACTCGATCACCACGACGGCGGCCCGCGCGCCACGGCGGCCCGGTGTCGCGGCACGCTGGACGACGCCGTCGCGGCGCTGGATCGCGCTCAGCAATTGGCTGTGGCCTCGCAAGGAGACGAGCTCGTCGCCGCCGAGATTCGCGCCGCGCTGCAGTCGCTTGGCGAAGTCGCCGGCGCGGTGTATACGAATGATCTGCTCGACCGGGTCTTCAGCCGGTTTTGTATTGGGAAGTGATGCGTTAGTTTGAAGTTTTCCGTGTTCAGTTTTCAGTTTCGATCAAACTGGTCTTCACGGCTCGATCACGCTTATGGCTTTGCTGTTGCTGGGAACGGGGAATCGCAAAAAGGGCGTTGAGCTGGCCGGGCTGGTTGAGCCGCTGGGGCTGGAGGTGAAGACGCTGGCGGATTTTCCTGAGGCGATCGAGGTGGTTGAGGATGGCGCCACGTTTGCCGAGAATGCCCGGCTGAAGGCCACGCGGCAGGCGATTC
>JALHLM010000308.1 GCA_022844585.1 Pirellulales bacterium
CAATGGCCTAGCCTTGGAGAACCTTTCCAAAGGCAACTACGTGGCAAATTTCGGCAAGTTCACCTATGCGTCGTTCCTCATTCCCACGGAAGCGGGTGCTTTCCAGCCGGAGCCGATCTATCAGATCAAGGAACGTTGGTTTACCAGCGAACAGAGTGAGAGTACTGCCGATAACCTCCAAACTGACGGCATTCCGAAAATGGGGTACGGCGTGGGTCGCAAAACCTCGCATTTTAAAGATGGCACTTCGAACACGATGTTCATCAGCGAGATCGTGCCGTATGACGCGCCAACATTGGGGATGCATGATCTTCGTGGCGTCTGGGTGTCGCCGGCGATCGGCGCGTCGTCATTCTCCGCGAGGTTCCCACCAAATAACGAAGGTTTGGACGTCATGGGGGCCTGTGGTTACCCCAGCGGAGGGCGGAGCGGCAGCAATTACAACGGCGACTTCCTCTTTTGCAAGAAGCCGACGAGTTTGCGAGGAGAAGATTCCGCGTGCTCACCGCGCAGCCGGCACCAGGGTGGCGTCGTGTGCTCGATGGCTGATAGCTCGGTGCGATTTATCAACGACAGTGTCGACATCAATGTCTTTCAAGCCATGGCGACCCGATCCGGACGCGAGCCGGGAGCGACGAGTGGAGAGTAATGCGTAAGCAAGCAGAATTCGAAGCAACGGTTGACGCTTGCGCGGGGGGCGCTTTTTTGCCAGTGATTTGCGTTGCATGCAGCTGCAGGCGTGACAGGGTTAGGTGTCGGGCGGCTGTCCGCTTCTAGTGAAGTTATAATGGGAGCCTATTCGTACGAAGTGGCAATTCAGTACCTCGTACCTCGGAGCGGTCGCATCGCTCCCGGCCTGTCGCGGCAACTCCCTCGCGGGAACCTGTGACAGGCTTTTTTATGCGCTGAGTTAGAATCTTGATATGAAGAGAGATTGGTACGAATCGCTATTGGCCTACCGAAGGCTTCCTCGAATCGCGATCCGCCGCGATCGGTCGGTTAGTCGCTGAGAACTTAAGAACGGCGTCTATTCCGATGGCGGATGACGCCGATCAAGCCAACCAACGCAAGCATAACACCAGCTGGCTCGGGTACAGTGTCGGCCTGGCCCAAGCCGAAGCTATTGCGGACATTGTTCAAGTCGATGATATCGATGATTCCGTCGTCATTGGTATCACCTAGCCCTGCGCCGCCGAAGTTGTTGCGGACGTTGTTCAGGTCTTCGACACTGACGATCTCGTCGGCATTCGTATCGCCAACCACCAGCGTGGTCACGATGACGGCCGCGGTTCCGTCGGTGAAGCTTGCGCCGTACGCAATTTGGCTGGCATCGTTCAGCGCGGCGGCATAGCCGTCGTCGCTGGTACCGCCCGCGAGTAGGCTCAGCAGTGAGATCGTGCGGAAATCGCCCGGTGTCACTTCCAGTTGTGTGCCTGTGTGTGCGACGAGTCGCAGTCTGCCGCTCAAATCCGTAAACCAGATACCTCGTCCATGCTCATCCCAGGGGCCGCTGGTAGACGCCTCAAAGGCAATTTGCCCGGTGGATGCCACCAGCGGTCGCTCAAATGCCGGAAGTAGATCGTCACCAAAATCTTGGCCGACAAATCGCGTACCATCCGGCGTGCCCGGAGGCTGATCTCCTTCGCGCGCGATCACGGCCCGTGCGCGCACAGCGGGATCCTGCGTCGGGTCGGAGACCCAGACGGCGTCGTTGTGATCAAAGTCGATGCCATCTCCCTCCACGGTAGCCGAAAACGCCACGCGTCCTGAACCACCGAGCACGGACGTACTGAAGGCCGGGTAATAGGGATCGACACCCGGCGTGGAGCCGCGGAATAGCGCATTCGGAGCGAATTCATTCGCTGCCCCACCTTCGAAGGCGATAGCTTGCAACGAGCCGCTAGCGACATTTCCGATCCAGATTCCCGTGTCATCCCGTTGTTGTTCGGGTGTCTCAACGCTGAGATAACCCGTAAAGGCGACATCACCACGATGATTGATGCGCGGTTCTCCGAAGGACTCGAAGTTCCGGTCAAGTACACCCGGAGCGGCCGTCTGCGACGAAGTGAGCAACCGCAAATCGACGGGCGTGCCGGCCCAGATGCCAGAGATAAATGCATCGGTTGACGCATCAAACGCAATTCCGCCAAGGACCAAATTGCTTTGCGTGTTGACGGACGGCGTTCCCAAGCTGCGAAAGGAGACATCTTCGCCGAGACCTGGGGCTTGTTCCCCCGCGCGGACAATTAACTGCAAATGACTGGGATTCGCTAGCGAGCCAATCCAGGCAGCGCTGTCGTTGAATGCGTCCACCCCAGGTCCCTGCAATGAGGCCGAAAGTCCGACTTTGCCGAATGAAGTTGGGTTGGCAAAGAACAGCGAAAAACTCGTGCCGGCCGGGAGTCCTGGTGCCGGATCACCACGACGCGCCATAGTTTGTACGGCCTGCGGAGACCCGGTCCAAATACCGTAGTCGTTCTCCGAGTTCACCGTGCCTTCATTGATCAATTGCCCGTAGAACAGCGTCCGACGATCGGCTGTGAGTAATTGAGGCGGTCCCGGAGTGCGAAATCTCACGGCATCGTCGCCCGGCAGCATTTGGCCTGCCGCGGCTACCAGTTGTAAGTCGTTGACCGTACCGGCGAATACGCCATGCGGTGCGAACTCGGTCGTTGGACCTGATAAAAACGCCTGAAACGCGACATCGCCGCTGGAACTGATGACGGGCGAGCTAAAACCCTGGAATGTCTGGTCAGAACTCGGTGCCGGCTGATCAGTCACCGCGACGATTCGGCTACCTGCCAGCACGGAATGTACAGCCACGGCAAGCACGATCAGTGCGGCACTAGCAGGTAACGAGTTATGAATTGCACGATGCAATGGCCACTTCACGTCAATGCTCCACAGAAGAGTTGCGGCGTGGTTCAGCTCAAATGGCGGGATTCGCGCTTCCATTTTCCCTCGGAATATGGGCGCGGGCAAGCTTTGTCAAGTGACTCCTCGTCTAGTCCACTTACTTGTCATGTCGACATTATGTGAGAGAGAACGCCCTTCCCATTGGATCGTTCGGCATCGACCGCTACCTTCAAAGCCCCCGCGGAAGCCGTGCTCGCCGAGCGAACTCAAGAAGTTCAAGTCTTTGGCAGGCAAGGTCCCGACTGAGAAATTGGTCAAAATGTTCGGACGCACATCAGGCGCAATTGCTCGAATCGCCCAGTACGAGAGCCTTTTTGCTGGCGCTCAGGAAGACCGAGCAGAAATCGACGTGATGCCGTATGGTCGGTCAATAACGCCGTTTTCCGTGGGTGACTCGCAGTCCTATTGTCGACGGCCGGCGATTGCGTCGCTGGGGCCTTGCCAACCGTGGGAATATCACCAAAGTTTAACGCCAGCGTTCACTTCGCTTTTCAAGCGGTCGCTCTGTATGCGACAGCATTGCAAACACTGCATCGTGCGCCATGCGCCGCAGGCTGTCGGACGTACTCATAGCAGGCGGCTGACGCAAATCTCCGACCGACGGCATCTGCTTCACAAAGCCCTTTCGGACAGCATTTAAGACGGCGATGTTGTCCAGGTTGTTGTCGCTCAGTCCAGTGCCACCGAAATTATTGCGCACGTTGTTCAGATCTTGGATGCCAACAACGTTGTCGCCGTCGGTGTCGCCCAAACCAGTGCCGCCAAAATTGTTCCGCACGTTGTTGAGGTCGATGATGTCAACCTCGCCGTCGCAATTGGTGTCGCCCAAACCGCACGTCACGGCAGTGAAGGCGAAAACATAGTTGTCTCCTTCAACATTGTCGGCGTTGCCGTCCAACCGCGCGCCGGCGGCGTCGGTGATGCCGGCGGCCAGCAGCGTCAGCGCGTAGTCTCCCGCGCCCAGTCCCGGCACTGTCAGTGTGGCGGTGTTCGTGCCGGCGTTGTATTCCAGCGTCGCCCCACTTAAATCGACCGGCCCGCTGGCGTCATCGACCAGTTGAAGATCGTCGAGCGACAGACTGGCGGCGACGCTCTCGTGGAACGTGAACGCTGCGCCGGTGGCGTTTCCCAACGCGGACAACACGCGCGGCGGTTGATTGAACGGCGCGCCGCCGGAGAGACGCGAGGCCGGCACTACCTGACGAGGCTGGTTCGCGCTCGACCAATGTAACCGCGCTTCGGCGCCGCCGCCGTTTTCAAAGTAGTCGATTCGAATGTCGTACTCCTGCCCAGCCACCAGCGCAATCTGTCCGCTGTGTTCAGTCGAAGGTTGGTCGATAAACGAGTCGATCACCAGTTGATTGTTGACCCACAGCCGGAAACCGTCGTCGGTGATCGTGTAGAAGGTGTACGTCTGCGTGAACTCCGGAGTCACCATGCCGGTCCAGCGCACGCTGAACGTGTTGGGATCGATCGCGGGGTCGGGGGAACCTTCGCCCCAGTTGAAATTGACCGTATCGTCGGCGCGCACCAGCGCCAGGCCCGTGAAATTGATGTTGTTGAAGTACTCGCCCTGCAGGCCCGGCGCGCTGTCCGTGCGAACGCTGATCAAATCGTCCTTCTGAACTACGCGCACAATATCGCCCGTGCTGACGCGCAGGGTAACCGAGTAGTTCCCTTCCGCGGAATAAACATGCGTGGGGTTCTGCTCGTGACTGGTCGCGCCGTCACCGAAATCCCAGAGCCAGCCGGTAATGCCGGGCATGTTCGAATGGTCGGTGAATTTGACGGCCAGATTTGGCGTACCGGAGGTGATATCCGCGTCGAAATCGGCGCCGCCGACGAACTTGACGCGGAAGATCCGCGCGCCGCGATCGATCGGCGTGACGTAATCCTGGTCCTTGTAGAACTCGCTGAAGTAAATGCCGTCGGGACCGATGGCCATCGCGACGATGCTCCCTTTGCCGGAGCCGGTGTACTCGAGGAAGTTCGTCAGACTGCCGACGAGATTGCCGTTAGCGTCGAGCACGAACTCCTCGATCTTCTTGCCATTGCTCTGCGGGCCGGTGCCCCAGGTCGGGCCGGACTCCGCGACGAACGCATGGTCGTATTTCTCGGCCGGGAAGCCGCTGCCGCCGAATGTCTCGGGTTCGATGAAGCCGATGTTGGTCGGCGCTGTCGCTGGGGACCAGTTGTAAATCGCGAAGTTTTCCATACTTGCGTCGGAGCCGTTCCACAGATAATTCCGTCCGCGCACCACTTGGGCGAAGCGGTCCACGCTGGGACCGTTTTCCACTTCGTAGTGCATGCCGTCCGACGCGCGCCATGCACCGCCAAATGGATTGCGGAAGCCGTAGGCGTAAACGTAATCCGTGGCCGTGATGCCATTGCCGGCGTTGTAGAACGGATTGTCCGCCGGCGCCGTGCCGTCCGTGTTCATCCGCAGGATTTTGCCGCGATAGGAGTTCAGGTTCTGCGCCGTCCCGGCGTCGAAGCCGTCTCCCACGTGAACGTAGAGCTTGCCGTCCGGGTCGAAGCTGACGTTCGAGATCTGGTGCGATTGCCCCATCGATTCGCCCGGCATGTCGCGAATAATCGTCTGCGTGGCGGACGTCAGCCCGCCGTCGTTGCTGTGGAATCGCACAACCTTCGGATAGTGCGGCGCGGCCTCCACGCCGGGCACGGAGCTGTAGAGATACGCCGCGAACACGTCGCCGGTGGCGGCGTCGACGGCGATGCCAGTCAGTCCTTGCTCGCCCGAGCCGGGGAATGAACCTGTCGGATTGAAGTTCAGCAGATCGCTGGCGTAGTCATGCACTTCGCCGCCGCGGGTGACGACCTTGATGTTGCCGTACAGTTCGGAAACGTAGTACAGCGGGTCGTGCGGATCGTCGCCAGGATTCGGCACGAAGGCGATGTTCGCCGGCAATTGAAAATCTTCCGCGACGACTTCAACCTCGTAACCGGGCGCCGCGGCGAACGGCACCGGCGTCGTGCGCGCGAGCAACGAGAAGTCCGGTTCGGTCTGCGCCGCCGTGCCGAAGAAGGTGCTGCCGTCGATGGAGACCCAGAAGTAGGCGCTCTCGCCCGCGAGCAGATTCAAGGTCGGCAAGTAAACGGTGTGAGAACCTTCGTGGTCGGAGAACGTGAGGTCCGTTTCCGCCAGCGACAGGCCGTTCGCGCTGGCCTGTACGCGGACGCGTAACGCGACATGCTCGGCCAACTCGGCGGGATTGACGACTTGATTGCCGGCGGCCGCCTGACCACGCAGTTCCAGGAGCGCTTCCCCGCCCGCACCTTCCAAGTGCAAGCTCGCCGGCGGTGCGCCTGCCGGCAGATCGACGTCCAGTTGCGCCGCGGTTCGCCAGGTCGGCGCCGGCGCGGCGAGGACGTCTTCGAGCAGTAGCGGAAACGTTTCGCTCGCGGCGCCCGTAGTGAACAATCGGGCCGCCGGCGCGCTAAAGGCGCCGCGATCGTCGCGGAATCGAACGCGCAGTTCGTAGTCCGTATTCGGGAAGAAGCTCGTGCGTCCTTCATGCGAATTCTCGAACGTGCCGTCCCCTTGATGTGTATGCAGGCGCTCGACGCCCCCGATGCAGGGCGTGATCCACGCTAGTTCCGGCGCAGTCCCGGTCGTGTATATTTCCCAATTGGTGCAGGCATGCAAGTCGCCGTCGGGATCGTTGAACCCGATCGCCTCCATATGCACGTCTTCCGGATTGACGATCTTGCCATCGACATTCGGCTCGGTGATCGTCGGCACGGCCGGCGGGGCGTTCGGCTCACCATCGAGCGGCGTGATCTCGATGTAGTTGATCCGCGTACCTTTGTCCGGCAAGATGCTCCCCTGATCGAGCGTTAGGCGGCCGTCGGTGACGTTGACGACTTTCGTCTCGCTCAAGAATTGATTGGCGGCCAGACTTTCATTGACGAAGAATCCGGTCCCCTCGACGTTTAAAGTATGAACGCTCGCGTTCGCCGCGTCGCCGATGGACGCCATGACGTCGTAAAGTCCGTCTGGAAGTTCGATGTCCCATGATCCGCCCAGGCGAAAGTGGATCAGCGTATCGAGTCGCTGATCGACGCCGGCAACGTTCCGATCGCGTGCATACTCAGAGTGATCGACATTCCAACCGTACTCAAATCCATTACCGCGGTCGCCAAACGCCAGCCCGGTATCGGCGAAGTAGCCGAGCGGGATCGGCGCGCCCTCCAACTGAAAGTTGATCAGAATCGGATCGCCAGCAAGTAGTTGGCGCGCTTCCAGGCGTTCCAAGAATTGGGTGAATCGATGAGTACGGCGCGCAGCGCGCGCAGAACGGCGATGAAGTGGGCGGCGCATGACAATGCCTCTCTGTGGTGATCCGATTCGGCTGTGGGTGCCGTGTCGGCGGCCGCATCGTTTACATGTTCGTCA
>JALHLM010000309.1 GCA_022844585.1 Pirellulales bacterium
GCAGAACTACATCGAGCGTTCCGTGGTGCTCGCACCTGGAGACGAACTGACCGTCGACCTGCTACCGGACACCGTCCTCGGCCAGCGCCGCCCGCGCAATCCGCGACTGCGCGACGCCGACTTGGAAACGCTGGCCTATGAACTGGTGCTGCAAGGCGTTTCCATCGCGGGCCCGCAGGAAGACAATCTGTTCAACAAGATCGTCAACCGCGTGGAGCGCGAACTGATCGCCCAGGTGATGACGGCCTGCGACAACGTGCAAATCAAAGCCGCCGCGAAACTCGGCATCAACCGCAACACGCTGCATAAGAAACTGAAAGACTACGGATTGGAGAATGGGGAAGAGTGACGATTGAACTGTTTGAACCGCGGAGTCGCTGAGACGCGGAGGGAAGAGAGGAACCGCGAAACTCGCCCATGGGCGCGACATCAAATGCCGGACTTGCAGATTTAATCCGACAAACGTTGATAAGTTCCTTTTTCGCGTCATTTCGCGTGTTTCGCGGTTAAACCTCTCCTCTCCGCGTCTCTGCGCCTCTGCGGTTCAAATGAATTAGTCTCCCGGCGATTCTCATGGGCGGTATTCAAGTATTTTGTTTTGTCGCCAGCTACTCCGTGGCGTTGGGGTTGGAGACGACGCGGCTGTGGTTTCGCAGCGGGCTGCGCGGGGCGTTGATGGTTGGGTTCGGTGCGGCCGGATTGCTGGCGCACACGCTCTTTTTGCTCGGTGAGGCGTCCAGTCAAGCGAGCGGGTCGGCGCCGCTTTCGAACTGGTTCGATTGGTACCTGGCCGCCGCGTGGACGTTGGCGGTCGCTTACCTGTATCTGACGATCGCCCATCCGCGCACGCCGAGCGGTTTAATTTTGCTGCCCGTGGTGCTGGCGTTGATCGGCGTGGCGTACCAGCTTCGCGACCAGCCCGACTTCTCGCGCGATCGCGCCCTGATGCTGTGGGGCTGGGCCCATGGGCTGTCGCTGCTGGCGGGAAGCGTCGTGGTGATCGGCGGCTTTCTGGGCGGCGTGGCGTATCTCGTCCACGCGCAATTGCTCAAGCGCAAGGCCTCGCCCACGACAGGATTGCGCTTGCCGAGCTTGGAATGGTTGGAAACCGTGTGCTTTCGATCGCTGCCGTTGTCGGCGGTGCTGCTCGGCATCGGTTTGTTGACGGGCGTGATCGTTAACCTCGTGAAGCACCAGCGCCAATTGGCGCAAATGTCGTGGCTCGATCCCGTGGTCTGGACCTCGGGATTGATGTTTCTCTGGTTGGTCGCCGCATGCGTTTTTACGCTGGTTTACCGGCCAGCGCGACAAGGGCGCAAGGTGGCGTATCTCACGCTGGCGAGCTTTGTGTTTCTCGTCGTGACGCTGGCGATGACGCTTTACTACACCGATCACGGTGGAGTCCAGGCCACTAGCGCGCGTCCGCGGTCTTCTACTATCAAACACACCTCTTCTGTAGCCGAGGTCTGTGACCTCGGCGGCGCCGTCCACAACGACCGCCATCAATCCGACGCGAAACGGTCTCCTCGCGTCCTCTCCACCGGCCTCACAGAGGCCGGCTACAGAAGACGGGGAGGCGGCGCATGAAAGTACAAATGGTCGGGTGCAGCCATCACAACTCGCCGGTCAGCGTACGCGAACGTCTGGCGTTCAGCCCCGCGCAGGCCGGCGTGGCGTTGGCACGGCTACACGAACGATTTCCGGACACCGAGGCGGTGCTGCTTTCGACGTGCAATCGCATCGAGATTTATACCGCCGTCGACGGCGCGCATGCCGGGCCGAATCACCAGGAGATGGTCAACTTCCTGGCGGAGTTTCACGGGCTCTCCGCCGATGAGTTGTTCGACGACTTGTTCGAGCGAACCGGCGAGGACGCGGTGCGGCATCTGTTCGTCGTGTCGGCCAGCCTCGACAGCATGGTCGTCGGCGAGCCGCAGATTCTGGCCCAAGTCAAGCAGGCCTACGAGTTGGCGCAGCGCGAACGCACTACGGGGCCGCTCACCAACGGTATCTTTCAGGCCGCGCTGCGGGTGGCGAAGCGCGTGGCGACCGAGACGTCGATCAATCAGAAGCGGGTCAGCATCCCCAGCGTCGCGGTTTGCGATTTCGGGCGGCAGATTTTTGAGCGCTTCGACGACAAACGCTGCTTGTTGATCGGCGCCGGGGAGATGGCCGAGGAGACGTTGCCGTATCTGCGCGCGGAAGGCGTGCGGGACGTGACCATCGTGAACCGCAGCCTTGCCCGCGCGGAGGAATTCGCCAAGCGGTTGGGCGTGAGCGTGTTGACGTGGGATCAACTTGCGCGTGGACTGACCGACGCGGATTTGATTGTCAGCACGACGGGCGCGGAGCAGCCGGTGGTGACGCTCGAGATGTTTCAACGGCTCGAGGCGCAGCGCTATCAACGGCCGCTGTTCGTGCTCGATCTGGCGATCCCGCGCGATTTCGAGCCGGCGATCGGCGACCGCCTGGGAGTGTACCTCTACACGATCGACGACCTGGCCGCGGTTTGCGACCGTAACCGTGACGAACGCCACGAAGAGTTGCCCATGGCTCAGCGCATCATTGAGGAAGAAACCGAACGGTTCATGGCCGAACTCTATCATCGGGCCACAGGACCGACGATCCGCCGGCTTCGCGAATCGTGCGTCGAGCTGAAGGACGAGGAGCTGAAGCGACTGTTCAATCGCTTGCCGGCGCTCGATGTGGACGCGCGGCGCGAGATCTCGCAGTCATTCGAGCGGCTGGTCAACAAAGTGCTACACCCGCCGTTGGAGTCGCTCCGCGACGAAGCGCAAAGCGGTACGCCGCATGCGCTGCTGGAAGCGCTGAAGCGGTTGTTTCAGTTGAGGGATTAGAGCGTCAGCGACGCTACTACGTGCGCGTCGCGAGCAGCAACGCCGTGTCATTCGCCGACGGCGCGGTGACTGGCAGCGGGGCGGGGCGGCCGTAGTAGTAGCCTTGGCCGTAGTCGAAGCCGAGTTGAGCGCAGATCTTCGCCTCGCCCTCGGTTTCGACGCCTTCAGCGAGCGCGAGAATGCCCAGTTCGTGGACCATGTTTACCAGCGCGCCGAGCATCTGGGCGCGCTTGCCGCAGCTTTGGTCGATGCCGCGAATGAGCTGCATGTCGAACTTCACGTAGTCGGGCGAGGCTTCGGCGAGTTCCAACAGACGCGCCTGGCCGGCGCCGAAATCGTCGTAGGCGAGCCGCATGCCGTAGTCCTTGAGGACGGCGCGGAGCTCGCGAATCGAATGAAGATTGGTCACAGCGCTTTCATGAATCTCGATCACTACCGGGCGCCCACAGACGATGCCGGCCAGGTCCTTGATCGATTCGACGAGTTCGGCCGTGACGACTTCGACCGGATGCGTGTTGACGAAGTACCAGTGATCGAGCGGCATCACCGCAAAGCTTCTGCCGGCTTCGTTGCGCAGCATCACGCTGAGCTCCGCCAGCATGTCGACTTTGGTCGCAACGCCAAACATGTCCTTCGGGCTTTCCAGGCCTTCGACCTGGCCGCGGCCGAGCAGTTCGTAACCGTGCGTGCGGTGGCTGCGCAGGTCGATGATCGGTTGCGCCACGCTCGTTACGGCGCGCTCATTCAATAGACGGTCAAATAGCAACAGTTCCATCGCCCAGGCGGCCGGAAGTTGCGCCACCGTGCGGCCGTTCGGATTCTCGGCCAAAATGCGCTGGTTTTGACCCACGCGAAATACGGAGCTGGCGAACTGCAACAAGTCGTCGCGCATGAGCCGGATCGTGCCATTGATCCGTCGCCCGTTGACCAGCGTGCCGTTCGTGCTGCCTAGGTCGCGGACCATCAAAGCGTCTTCGATGATCGAAAGCTCGGCGTGCTGCTTGGAAATCGAGCTGATCGGCAGATGCAGTTCGAGACCGGCGTTGCGACCCACGCGGAACGGCGTGCAATGAACGGGCACTTCGCCTTGCGGCCGGCCGTCCTCGCCAAAGCGGATCAGAAACCAGGTCGCGTTTTCGAGGGCAGGTGGATTCTTCATGCGTGCTGATTCCCCAAAGCCGCCGAGGGATCAAGCGCCGGCTTCGCCCGACATCGGACGAACGCCGCCCGCACGTGCTGCCCGTCACTACGGTGATCGCCGCCTAAACTACGTGAAGCTTATCTCGCAAAGCAACGAGAGGCCGTCCGCGATGCGTGGATTTGCGTCACAGCGAAGCGTCCGTCTGTAACGATTGTGCGGCGCTGTGTCAGAGATCGCCGGTGCGATCGAGCCGCTCCACGCTCGCGGCGCGCAGGTGCTCGGTCTCGTTGAGAGTGACCAGCTTGATCTGGGCGTCCCAGCGGAGCCGGCTGATCGAGGCGTTGAAAAAGCCGAACGGATTGCGATCCGCCGGGATGCCGAGCAAAGACTTGAGGGCCGCGCCGAGCAGCCCGCCATGGGTAACGACGGCGACGCGATCGAACGGCCCGCTGGCCCGAATCGCCTCGAACGCCGCTCGGCCGCGGACCATGAGTTGCCCGCGGGATTCGCCCCCTGGGACGATGAAATCCGGCTCATGCGCCAACCAGCGGCGGGCGGCGTCGGGGTGCTGCGCTTCGATTTCGGACCACAGCAAACCTTGAAAGATGCCGGCGTGGATTTCCTGCAACTCCGGGACGATCCGCACGTCCTGGCCGAGAGCCTCGGCCAACGGTCGCGCGGTCTGCAAAGCCCGCTGCAGCGGACTGCAAAAGACGGCGTCGATCGGTTCTTTGCTCAGGCCCGTGGCGAGCGCCTGCGCTTGCGACAAGCCGAGTTCGGAGAGTGGCGTATCCCACTGTCCCTGAATCCGCCCCTCCGAGTTGAATTGGCTCTGGCCATGGCGGATACAAATCAACAACATGACCAAACGTCTCGGCGGGGACGAAGCAGAAAAACGTCGCTGCGGCAGTATAGCCGTGCGGCCGCTAACTGGCGACCGGCACGGGCGTTTCCGCCGTGGCGGGGGCGGCCGGCTCGATCCCCAGCTCGCTCATCACGTCCGCCAAATCAAGGGCGGTCACTTCGCGAGAGCCCGTCGGCTTGACGGGGCGAACGTCGTCAGCCGGCGCTGCATTTGTCTCCGTCTTCGTCGGAGCGACGGCCGTTACTGCAGGGCTTGCGGAGCTTTCGGCGCCGGCTGTCTGAGTCGGTTGGACGGTTGCGGCGGCGTGTTCAGCGGTACTTGCCGCGTGGCTCGTCGCGTGTTCCTGAGCGCCGCCATGCGCGACGGCAGCTTGCCCTTTCGGCCAGAAGACGGGGCCATAGAAATAGCCCAGGACGATGCCGAGCGTCAGATTCGTCAGCGCCACGAACAACATATAGGTCAGCACGGCGACTCCTTTTCGAAAGCATAGTTCGCTGGCGGGTGGTTCGCACAACTCGACTTGAGATGATCCAGCGCTCGCTGACAGTGCGACAGTCGGCCCCATCGGCGTCGGAGACGCCTCCCACAGATTGGTGGGAAACGACAATCAAGGCGCTGGAATTGTCCGCCGGATCGGCAAAGATTGCCGATTCCACTCAACCCGTTTGGCCGGAATGGTCGATATCGATCGTTAGAGTCATGCCGCCGCGCGGCCTGGTATCGGGTTTTTTCTGGGGAGAGACGACGATGAAGCGTTCGGTCAAGAAATCCCTGGGGGTGCTGCTGTTTTCGGGCGCCGCCGCCAGTCTCGCGCCGTGGTCTGGGAGCGATTGGGAAACAATTCGCCCGTGGTCGAGCATCCTGTCGCCAGCACAGGCCTCGGCCCAGGCGGTCGTCGCGTCGGACGTTGAAGCAGGCCCGGCGGAACTGCCGGTGATCGAAGAGGAATCCGCCGAGCCGATCGAGGGGCCGCCGGGACCGGAGTTTGCCGCGGAAGAAACGCCGGCGCCGATGCCGTTGTTGCCTGTGATCGGTGACGAAGGCGCCGACGACGATTCGGAGCTGACGCCGATCGAAGCCGAGGCCGAGCCGGTCGACGTGGAGCCCATCGCATCGGAAGAAGCTGTCACGGAAAGCGAGCCGGCGATGTTGCCGGGGGATGTGCCGGTTCCGTCGCTGGAACCGCCGATTCCCGCCGAGGAAGCCGAGTCGAAACAGAGTCAAGCCGCGTCCGCCACTGTGATGGTGGAATGGGTGTCGCCGAAGACAGTGAACCGCGGCCGCGAGACGGAATTCAAGTTGCTCGTCCGCAACACTATGAAGCACGCCGCGAAAAACGTCGCGGTTCACGTGCAGTTGCCGGAACACGCGGAACTCGGCAAGTGCAATCCGCAGCCGACGCCCGCCGACGACGTGCTGATGTGGAAGCTCGGGCAACTTGCTCCGGGCGCGACCAAGATCATCACGCTGGGCATCACGCCCTTGGAGCGCGGCGAAATTGAACCGCAGGCCGCAGTCACCTTTACTCGCGCATCTTCGACGCGCGTGCAGATTGTCGAGCCGGAGTTGAGCTTATCGATCAACAGTTCGACGAAAGCCGTGGTCGGTCAACGCGGGGGATGCGTGCTCGTCGTACACAACGGCGGCACCGGTCCGGCCGCTGGCGTGATCGTCAGTGCCAAGGTGCCCGGCGCGTTGATGCCGCGAACCGCTGAAGAGGCAAAGTATCAGCTTGGCACGTTGCCGCCCGGCGAGAGCCGCGAGATTGAATTCCCGCTGTATGCCCATGAGTTGGGTTCGCATCAGTTGCAATTCCAGGTGACTTGCCTGGGCGCGGAGCCAGCCACGATCGCGCACAAAATGGAAGTCGTGAATCCGACGGTGCAAGTCGCCGTCGAGGGTCCAAAGCTGCGCTATGTCGAACGTCAGGCCAACTATGTAATCCGCTTGGAAAACCCGGGTCCGGCCCCGATCAACAACGTGCAAGTGATCGAAAACGTGCCGGCGGGATTCGAGTTCGTCGAGGCCACGGCTGGCGGCGACTACGACAGCGAGGCGCGGCAAGTCGCCTGGTTCGTCGGGCGGCTCGAACCGAACGCATCGACCACGGTCGAAGTGAAACTCATTCCGGCCCAATTGGGCGAGCACACCGTCACGACGGAAGTGAAGGCGGACTCGGGCGTGAACGCCGTCGCGCACACCATGACGCGTGTCGAAGGCGTGTCGTCGGTCGTGTTGGAGATCGTCGATCGCGACGATCCCATCGAAGTCGCCGGCGAAACGCTGTATGAAATCCGCGTCACCAATCAAGGCAGCAAGCCGGCTGCCGGCGTGCAGGTGGCCGCTTCGCTGCCGAAAGAAATGGAAGCGCTCGAAATCGACGGCCCGAGTGAAGGCGTGATCGACGGCGAAAAAATCGTCTTCGAGCCACTGTCGTAACTGGCAGCCGGGGCGACCGAC
>JALHLM010000310.1:0-3538 GCA_022844585.1 Pirellulales bacterium
ATTCGCGTCTGGAACTGGTCGGCTACACGATCGGCAACGACATGAGCTCCCGCGACATTGAGGGAGAAAACCCGCTCTATCTGCCACAAGCCAAAGTCTACGACGGCTGCTGCGGGCTCGGTCCGGCCGTCACGTTGATCGACGACCTGCCGCCGCTCCCGGAAGTGAACATCCGTTTGAAGATCACCCGTGCGGGCGCGGAAGTGTTCTCGGGCCGTACGGACTTAGGACAGATGGCCCGCACGTTCGACGATCTGATCGGCTACCTGGGGCGTGACAATTCCTTCCCGAACGGCGCGTTCCTGCTCACCGGCACCGGCCTGGTGCCGCCGAACGATTTCACGCTGGCCGCCGGCGACATCGTGGAGATCGAGATCGACGCCATCGGCCGGCTGATGAACCCGGTCGCACAAGGATAGACGGGCACATCGCCGTTCCAGGCTTGCCGGTCTCCCTTGACGCCCTGCCGCCGGGGCTTCTATACTTCGCGCAATCGCTTTTGTGGGGCCGCTTTGCGCGCGTCCCGGGGGTCTCTTTCGCGTCCCGAGTTTGGCTATGAAATCCGAGCGCCGTCACGAGTTGAAGGAAAACGAGCTGGCCGACTGGCTGGAAAAGTCGATCGACTCCATCGTTCCCTATACGAAAGCAATCCTGGGCGGCATCGTGGCGATCGTCGTGGCTTTTTTGGCCTACACCCTCTGGCAAAGCCAGGCTGCTGCCGCCGAGCAGGCCAACTGGGACCAGTTCTATGCCGCCGCCGAGGCGACCGACGCCGAGGCCGAGATGATCAAGGTCGCCGAAGCCCATCCGAAGGAGGCGGCCGGACTCTGGGCGCGGCTGTACGCGGCGGACAGCCAGCTTGCCGAAGGCACGCAGAACTTATTCACGAACCGCGCGGCGGCGCGGCCCAAGTTGAGGGAAGCTGCGGAAAACTACCGCGCCGTGGCGGAAAACGCCGCCGGCAAATTCGAGCCCCTCGTCGAGCGCGCCATCTACGGCGAGGCCAAGGCCTACGAAGCTCTCGGCGAGAAGAGCGATCTCGACGCCGCGCAGAAACTTTATCAGCAGCTCGTCGAGCAATTCGCGGGCGGGGCGCTGGCGGCCGATGCGGAGAAGCGCGTGGCGGACTTGAAGAAGCCGGCCACGAAGGAGTTCTACGATTGGTTCGTGAAGGCGACGCCCCTGCCGCCGCCATCGGTCGGCACGCCGGGGATTGGACCGGCGTTCGATCCCTCGAACGTCCCGACGCCGCCGGCTGAGACCACGACCGTCGAGCCGGGTTTCGACCCGTTCCAGCAGAACGGCGCCACGGCGCCGCCGACGGACCTCGCGCCCGCCGACTCCGGCGTGCCAGCGGAAACGCCACCGGCAGCACCACAGCCGTAGCTCTATTTGGGGTGGCGTAGGCCAGCGAGGGTTGAAGTCTAAGGCCGCAGGGACGTCTCGGCCCGACCACTTGAAAGGCGTCTAAGCCCCGGTTCGTCAGCCTTCGAGCCGCCCGTAATTGTCGGCGAAATCGGAATTGAACCTCTTGCGAGACCTGAAAACAGCGCTCGCCTTTCCTTGCTGAAAATGCCGCGGCGTCACGCTTTCACTCCGCCGGGCCATTCCACCTTCGAAATCGCAGCCAGCGCCAGCACCAGCGATTGCGTCCCGCTGCGGCCATGGCCTTGGGCTTTGAGGGCGACGTAGAGCTGTTCCGCCAGCGCTAAGCCGGGCAGCGCCAGGTCCATGCGCCGGGCTTCGGCTAGGGCGATACCCATGTCTTTGATGAAGTGCTCGACATAGAAGCCGGGCTTGAAATCGCCGTTGATCATCCGCGGGCCGTAGTTGGCGAGCGACCAACTGCCGGCCGCGCCGGGGCCGACCGACTGCAGCACGGTGTTCAGATCGAGACCGGCGCGGTGTGCGTAGAGCAGCGCCTCGCAGACGCCGACCATGCAGGTGGCGATCAGCGTTTGATTGACCATCTTCGTATGCTGGCCGGCGCCGGCGGGGCCTTGACGCACGATCTTCTTGCCCATGGCTTCCCAGCAGGGCTGCAGCGCGGCGACGACCTCCGGCTCGCCGCCGACCATGATTGACAGCCTTGCCTCGCGCGCGCCGATGTCGCCGCCGGAAACCGGCGCGTCCACGGCATGCACACCGCGCTCCTTCGCGCGCTCGGCGATTTCCACGGCCAGGGACGGTTCACTGGTCGTCATATCCACCAGGATCGCGCCGGACTTCGCGCCCAAGAGCGCGCCATCGTCACCAAGCAACACCTGTCGGACGTCGCGCGGATAGCCGACGATCGAAAACACGACGTCGGACTTCTCGGCAAGTGCGCGGGGCGTATCGGCCCACTCGGCGCCCTTCGCGACGAGCGGCTCGGCCTTGGCACGGGTGCGATTGGTCACCGTGACGGCGAAGCCCTTGGCCAGCAAGTGGCCGCACATGCTGGAACCCATCACGCCGGTGCCAATCCAGCCGAGCCGGGTCTTTCCAGGAATAATTTCAGGCAGGGACATGGGTCGTCTCTAAAGTTGAGCAGGAGTTTTTGCCCGCGAAACACGCGAAATGACGCGAAAGGGGGAGGAGAGGAGTTGGGCTGCGAAAATCGCTCACAATGTTGTTTTGGAACTCATCTCGGTCCCTCGACTGCGTATTGAAGGAGACCAGACCGTCTGCCCCTTCACCTTTTCGTGTGCTTCGCGTGTTTCGCGGGCGTTAAGGCCTTCGACGCCAGAGCGTGTAATCGCCGGCGGTGGTGATCTTATCAAAATCAGCGGGAGGCGCGGCGGTGGTCGTGACGAGCCAGGTGGTCTCCTCGGCAACCGGTTCCTCGGTCGATGTATGGACGACCGGCCGATCGAGCGAGAGTTGCAACAGCGTGCGCTCGTGATCGCGTCCAACGGATTGCCAGGCCACGGGGCCGCCTTGAACGTCGATCGATTGCGCCAGGCGATCCAGCGCGGGCCATTCCGCGTTATCGCGACGAGCTTCGGGGCGATCGTTCGCCAGCCAATAGCCGATCGCCACGATCGCGTGCGTGATCAAACTCAGCCAGGCCACTCGGCGGCGTAACTTCGAGTTCTCCGGCAACGCCTGATAGAGACTGAGAAACCAGACCGGCGCCAACGGCGCGAGGAAGCGAATGCCTTCGTCGAACGGCCATACGACGTACAATCCCACGTAGAACGGCGTCATGCAGAGAAAGGTATCGGGCGTGCGTCGTAGTACTTGCCCAGCTCCGTAGACGACGGCGAGCGACGTCACCGTGAACAGCGAAAAATTCAACCAGCCCGAGGTGCTCGCGTCCGGCGCGGCTTTGAACATGCCCGGGAGCGCGACCCGGCCGATCTCGCTGACGCGCAGTAGCAGACCCGTTCGCACCTGCGCAGGGAGCGACTGCGCATCAGCGGCGAGAAAATCCGCGTAGGTGCGGGCATCCGCCACGGCGGTGGCGCGCTCATACGCCCCTAGGCCAGCCACGGCGAACATTGCGGGCATAGCGACCAATGTCAGCACGATCGCCGCGCGACGCCAGGGGACCGCC
>JALHLM010000310.1:3548-7295 GCA_022844585.1 Pirellulales bacterium
CCGCCGATTGGTAAGTTGTAACCGCAAGTGCGACAGCAAACCCCGGCAGCGCCATCACCCCCGCCTGCCGCGTGAGACAGACAATTCCCAGGGCCAGGCCCGCGCCGAGCGCCGCGCGCACAGGGAGCCGTTCGATAGTCGCTATCCGCACGTGTTCCAACCAAAGCACGGTGACCACAAGCGCCGGCATGAACAGCGCCTCGCTCAACGTGCGACGGAGCAAAATCCCGACGCTGACATTGATCACGCATGTGGCGGCGATTACTGCGGCGTCCGCCGGGGCGTGCCGCGAGATCCAGGACTTCGTGGCGAACAAGAGCCCGACGCCCATCGCCGCATTCGCCAGTGAAACTGCCAGAATCGGTCGGTCGCTGATCCAGAACAACGGCGCAATGAGCACCGAATATCCAGGGGCGAAAAAGAGCTGCTGCTGACCGAGATTCTTGGGTTTGCTTTGTTGGGCGAGCGAACGCGCGATCGACAGGTACGACGCCCCGTCTCGCGTGACGTACCAATCGGAACTCACCTGCGCGAACAACAGCAGACACGCCACGGCCATGACCGTACGGTTGACCGCGGTGCGCGGGGTTGACGAGGAACCTAGAGTTTCTCGCTGACTCGAATGCCGCAAGGAATCGCCTTTTGCTGAGTTGAGAGCGCCTACGAGTTTAGCCGCTAGGCTGCCTCCCGACGACCTGGGGCTACAGGGTCGCGCAACCCGCTCAAGGCGACGAATCGGAAGTCGGTCGTCGCGGTATTGCCGGTCGCGCCATCCTTTGCTTGACGAATCGTGCCCCCCGGCACAGACTGCGGAAACACCAGCCCGCGGCGAAAGAGATGACACAAAATCCCTACGAATCCCTGTTGGCACGTATCCACGCCAAGACCGCCAAGGTCGGCATCGCGGGGCTTGGTTACGTGGGATTGCCACTGGTGCGGGCCTTTATCGACGGCGGCTATCCGGTGCTGGGCTTCGACGTCGATCAGCAGAAGGTCGACCGACTGCTGGCTGGCGAAAGCTATATCGGGCATATTTCGTCGGAGTGGATCGGCGACTGCGTAAAGCGAAAACGCTTCGAACCCACGGCCGACATGCAGCGACTGGCCGAGGCCGACGCCATTCTGATCTGTGTTCCAACGCCGCTCAACGACAGTCGCGACCCGGATCTGAGCTACGTCGAAGGGACCGCCCGCTTCATCGCCGCCGCGCTCCGGCCGGGACAATTGATCGTGTTAGAAAGCACGACCTATCCCGGCACGACGCGCGACGTCGTGTTGCCGATAGTTGCCGCCAGCGGGCTGACAGCCGGCGAAGATTTTTTCCTCGCCTATAGCCCGGAACGCGAAGATCCGGGCAATCCGCAGTTTGCCGCAGGCAATATTCCCAAGGTCGTCGGCGGTTTGGAGCCGCGTAGCCTCGACCTGGCTAATCGCCTCTATAGCGCCGTGGTGGTGAAGACCGTCCCGGTCTCGAGCTGCGAAGTCGCCGAGGCGACGAAGATTTTGGAAAACACGTATCGCGCCGTCAACATCGCGCTGGTCAACGAGCTCAAGCTGTTGATGCAGCGGATGGGTATCGACGTCTGGGAAGTCATCGACGCGGCGAAGACCAAGCCGTTTGGCTTTCAAGCGTTCTACCCCGGTCCTGGTTTGGGCGGCCACTGCTTGCCAATTGATCCGTTCTACTTAAGCTGGGTCGCGCGCAAGCATGGGATGCCTACGCGCTTCATCGAGTTAGCTGGTGAGATCAATACCGCCATGCCGATGCGCGTCGTAGAGCGAACGGCGCTGGCTCTCAACAATGCTGGCAAGCCGGTGCGCGGCAGCAAGATTTGTATTCTTGGCGTGGCCTACAAGAAGGACGTGGACGATCCACGAGAAAGCCCGGCCTTCAAATTGATGGAGATGCTCGGCGAGCGCGGCGCGGTGCTCAGCTACAGTGACCCGCACGTGCCAAAGCTCCCGAAGATGCGGGACTATCCGATGCCGAACCTGGCGAGTGAAACCCTGACCGCTGAGTTCCTCGCGTCGCTCGACGTCGCCTTAATCGTCACCGACCACACTGGCTTCGATTACGCTCATATCGTGAAACATGCCCCATTGGTGATCGACACACGAAACGCAACCCGCGCCGTCGGCGGCGGCCGCCACAACATTGTTCATGCGTAAACTGAGACGTACTTCATCGCAGAGGCCTTGAGGGAATGCCAAATTTCTAAATCCGAATGTCGAATGTCTTTGTAAAGACAAACGTCTGAGCGCGAGTAATTCAGTCATTCGAAATTCGGATCTGATTCGTCATTCGGATTTAGAAATTCGTCATTCACTCCGCCGTTCCTGCGACCCGGCGCACCTACTCATACCTCTTGTTGAATACCTCCATGTCCGACCACTATCTCGTCACCGGCTGTGCCGGCTTTATCGCTTCCGGAGTTTGCCGGTGCTTGCTCGAGGCTGGGCATGAAGTGCTCGGCATTGATTCGCTGAATGACGCCTACGATCCGCGGCTGAAGCATTGGCGCCTCAATCAGCTGTCAGTGCATGCAAACTTCATGTTCGCCCAGATCGACATCACCGATCGCGCGGCGTTGGCGGGAGTGTTCGCCGGAGATCGTCCTTTTGGCGGAGTCATGAATCTGGCGGCTCGGGCCGGCGTCCGGCAATCCGTGACGAATCCGTGGGTGTATCAATCGACCAACGTCGAAGGCACGCTCAACCTATTAGATCTGTGCCAGCGGCACGGGACGCGGCGATTCATTCTCGCATCGACGTCGAGTCTCTACGGCGGCCACAACGCGGTGCCGTTTCGCGAAGACGCCGATGTGACGCGTCCGTTGTCTCCGTATGCCGCCAGCAAGCTCGGCGCGGAGGCCCTGGCGTACACGTATCATCACCTGTTCGGCTTGCATGTAACCGCGCTGCGATTCTTTACGGTCTATGGCCCGGCAGGGCGACCGGACATGAGCGTGTTCCGCTTTGTGCGGAATATCAGTGAAGGCGACCCGATCGTCGTCTTCGGCGACGGCAGCCAGGAGCGTGATTTCACCTACGTCGACGACATCGCCCGAGGCGTCTGCGCGGCCCTCAAGTTGGAAGGATATCACACCATCAACCTGGGTAGCGACCGGCCAGCGAAACTCCGCGCGATGATCGACATGATCAGCGGGATGGTGGGGCGCGAGCCGAAGATCGAGTACCGCCCCGCGCACCCGGCCGACGTTCCGGCCACCTGGGCCGACATCACCCGCGCCCGTACGGAATTGGATTGGTCGCCCAAGGTGTCTTTCGAGGCAGGGCTGCAAGCCGCCGTGGACTGGTATCAGGCCGAACGCTCCTGGGCGAAGGAACTCTCGCTCGGCGACGTGTAGCTGCTCCACATTCGCATTCGCGCGGGCGCCGCAGCATCAACACTCGCCCGTAGCGCAAGCGAGGGAGAGTTGACGTCGGTGATCTCTCGACTCGAACGCCGAGTCGACCGTCGCATCGAGGTGGGAGCGTTGGCTCGGCGTACACGACTTTTTTTCGACAAAGTCCGCTCCTCTTCGCTGGCGCTACGGGCTTGTGTCTCGTTGAGGTCCAATCCATGTTCAACCGATTCGGTGGTCTAGACAGCGCCTCCGTTCGCGTCGAGCGCTTGGCCGAGCGTCGTCGCTTCGGTTTGCTCGGGCGGCAAAGTTTTTGCGCCAAAACAGCGCACGATGACGGAGTAGAACACTGGCGTCAGGAAAATTCCGAACAGCGTGACGC
>JALHLM010000311.1 GCA_022844585.1 Pirellulales bacterium
GACAAGGTCATCGTTCCCGGCTTCATTTCTCAGCACGATCACCCTGTGCTTGCGGCCCTCACTTTGGCGTCGGAGGTTCTGTCTATTGAAGAGTGGAAGCTGCCTACGGGCACGATGCAGGCAGTTAAGGACAAAGCGGATTTCATGAAGCGGCTGGCCATGGCGGAAAGGAAGTTGGCTGCACCGGAGGAGCCCCTCGTCACGTGGGGTTATCATGAAAGTTTCTTTGGCAAATTGTCCCGCGCCGATCTGGATACGATCAGTATTACCCGGCCGATTCTGGTGTGGGGCCGATCTTGCCATGAAATCATTCTGAATAGTGCTGCCATGAAAAAGGGTGGCATTACTCAGGAGCTGGTTAACAGCTGGACCGCCTCGCAGCGCGAGCAATCGAACTTTGAGAAAGGCCATTTCTGGGAACAAGGCGTATTCGCCGCGTTTGCTAAAGTGGCTACGATGGTCGCTACTCCGGAACGACTCAACCGAGGGCTGCTGCTGTCACGCGATTACATGCACAGCAAAGGCATTACCTTTGGTAACGAACCTGGTGGCATTCTAGCCAAACCGTTGCAGGATGCGGTGAACACTGTTTTCGCACAACCTAGCATGCCTTTCCGCTGGACCTATATGGTCGATGGCAAGTCGATGGCGGATAAATACAAGGATGACAACCAGGTTCTGGTGGAATCCGAAAAGATGAGATCGTGGTATCCCGGTATGACGAGCTTGTCAGACAAGATGGTGAAACTCTTTTCGGATGGCGCCATTTACTCACAATTGATGCAGGTGCGAGAGCCTTACCTGGACGGGCACAAGGGCGAGTGGATGACCGATCTCGAGGTGTTTGAGCGTGCTTTCCGCATCTATTGGGATGCCGGCTACCAGATTCATATCCACGTCAATGGTGACGCCGGGTTGGATCGCCTGCTGCATACTCTGGAGAAGAACATTCGGCGCAATCCCCGTTACGATCACCGGACCACCATCGTCCACTTCGCGGTGAGCGCCAAGGACCAGGTAGAGCGAATCAAAAGACTCGGATGCATTGTGAGCGCAAATCCTTATTACGTAACCGCGCTGGCCGACAACTATAGCAAAGTGGGACTGGGACCCGAACGTGCGGATCAGATGGCTCGACTGGGCGACGTGGAGCGAGCCAATGTCTCGTACTCCTTCCATTCCGACATGCCCATGGCCCCGGCCGATCCGCTCTTCCTGATGTGGTGCGGGGTGAACCGCATCACATCGTCAGGCCGCGTTGCGGGCGAAAACCAGCGTGTCAGCCGGGAAGGCGCACTGCGTGCCGTCACGATTGATGCTGCTTACTCGCTGAAAAGCGAAAAGGAGATTGGCAGCATCGTTTCCGGCAAGCTGGCGAATTTCACCATTCTTGAGGAGAACCCCGTCACTTGTGATGCTGCCAAGATCAAGGACATCAAGGTCTGGGGAACTGTGCATGAAGGTCGCGTGCTGCCCGTCATGGTTCGGGGGACCATGCTCGAAGGCAGGCGACAACCTGTAGAACCTGCAGAGAAATCGAAGAGTCAGACTCGAACGATCAATCCAAATGAGTTACGCGAAGCGCAACTCGCGGAAGTTCGACGGCTCAATGCGCTCGATTTCGCGCGATATGATGTTCGCTCCTCAGCCGCGTCGCAGCCACCCGCCTGTGGTCCAGGTTGCTCGTGTTCGATCGGCCAATTTTTCGGCCACCACCTCGCAGTTCAGTTGGAGGCGAGCCGATAGCCAGGCCGTCGTCGTGGTGGCCACCAGCGCAATCGCCTGTTGACCCGAGAAAAAGCAGGTTAACGATGGAACGAAGCATGGAATATCCACACGGTGTTGTGAGGAATGCCATGCGCGTTCAAGTCGTTTGGGCGATCCTCTCAGCAGCCTGGAACGCCGTCGGGGTTGTACTGCTCGCTCAGGGAGCGCGTTCGCTGGGGCCGACCGCATCGATCGCCGCCGCAATCGTCTTGCTCGTCATGGCGATCGCATATCCAATGACGATCCGTCGATGGCCTGTCGTCTATCTCCTGGTTTCGCTCACGGGAGGCCTGGCGGCGATTTCAGCCGTTGTGAACGCGTTCACCGCCGATCCCACGCTGTGGCCATCTGAGTTTTGGCGATACGCAGGCGTGGTTCTGAACGGCGTCGGCTTCGCCGCCGCACTTGTCGGGATCGTGTCTGTCGCACGGAATCGCTGGCTGCACCAGCGAGGTTAGCGACTCACTGCTTAGAATTTCCACAGGAACCGCGTCGCGACAACAACGGCGTCACTGTCGAGGAATGCGTTGGGAGCGAACTGCGTGTAGTCAGTCTGGCGGTAGTCCACCTCCAGGCCGAGTTGCACCGCTTTGCTGACATCCCACACCCAGTTCATGAAGTAGGTTTGATTGCGGCGGATTTGCGTGGGAGCCAGGTCGCCGGCGCGCGGATTGTCGATCCCGTATCCGACATGAATGTGGACTTCGTCAGTGAGGTAACCGAAGACCTCGCCGAATCCGCCTGTCGAGTGGATTTCGGCCAGCGTGCCGGAGTTGAAGCTTTGCGTGATTCCCCCGTTGTATTCGCCCAAAGCTTGACCTGTGTAGAATTCGCCTCGGGCGCCGTACCATTCATTGGGCTGCCATTCCACATCAGCCCCAAGGCCCCAAGTGTCAATCACGGCTCGCGGAGGCAAAGCGGCGGGCGGCGCCAGCAACGTCCGCGTTGTTCGGGTTTGACCGACGACGCCCGATAGTCCGATCTCAAGGGGCCTCACCTGGCTTCCGCGAATTGCCTGCAGGGGACCAAACCCGACTTCCGTACGGCCCTCTATATTGGGCCAGCATTTATCTTCTTCGATGCGGCCCGCGCTGCCGGTCACGAGCGTCGAGATCGGCTCGCTAAGGGCGCCGGTCAACGTGAGCCCGAAATCCTCACGACTCTGAAGAAACCGTTCCACTCGCAATTGCCCGCGATACGAACCCGTGTTTCCCGAGCCATACATCTTCGTGAGGTAGACAATCGTCGGACTGACCGGATTGAAGACGTCCTGTTGCAGACCAGCCGCAAATCGCCAGTCGTCGTTCTTCAACTCTCCGTAGGCGTAATAGACCAGCAGCCCATAGTCATCCGTCGACAGGTTGTCGTTCTGAAAGAACGTCAGGAGCTGGGCTCCCGTCTGGAAGCCCGCCAGTTCTGGTCCTGAGAACAACGCCCCCACGTAGCTTTGCCGGGCATGGGCATCAAACGTGTTCGTGTCGAGACCAAACGGCGACTCCGGAAGGAGGAACAAAGGCATCCCCGATGGAAATGGCCGACTAGTGCTGAAGACCATCAGCGTGTCCAAGCCGGCATGCAGCTTCAGACGGTTGGCCGGATTCAACAGCGCCACCGAGATGCCATCACCAGGTTTTACCTCAGGTGCGCACGTCGCGCACTCGTCGTCAACGACGACTCGTTCCAGCTCCGACTCCGACATGAGGACTTCCGCTGCTGGCGGAGTCTCGCCCATGTCATCCCCCCCGTCTTCCGTCGTCTGGCAAATTGCCTGATTAGCGGAGAGCAACGCAAAGAGCGCCGCGAGGCCGGCTACGACCGCCCTATTCAGCATTGAAACGCCCCGCCACGACGCTTTGAGCGAACTAGTAGCACCCAAAGGCGTATCGTCGGGAAGACTGGGCAGACTTTAGGGGATGTCCCGATTGTATCGATTGTTTCGGGTAGTCGGAGTGGCGAAACGCATCCTCTCTTGATCCGTGTTGACGGAAGTCGAAAGTGGTGACGCAGGGAGGTGTTGCGGCGATTGAAAGTGGTGGCGCTTCGCCGGGAGGCTCAGGAATGCGTACCGACATGGAGTTTTGGAAAGAGATGCATCGGCGAGTGCTGACGCAGGAGTTGGGCTGTCGCGGGTTGGGCGTGCACCGCGGAAGATCGTCGTCACAGCGACGCGGTAGTCTCGGTCTGACCTACGGAAGCCGGACAACCCCAAGCGAAAGCCAAGTGGGAGCATCGGCATCCTGAGTCATGTTGGCAAAGCGCAGCGGCATGCCGCCCTTGAGCGGATTGGGCACCCGCACAGCCAGGGTGTACGCCCCAGCTTTCACACCGGAAAGGTCCAGCGTATCGGCCCATACCCGCGGACCGTCGCCGGGAAGCAGCCTGGTCAGCTTTCCGCTCCCCGTGAATGTCTTCGCCGCGTTCCCATCTGCCAGCAACCCGTACTCCGGCTTCCAGTCATAGTAGAACGGCGCGACGCCTCGATTCTCGATCTCCAGCGCCACCGACACCTTGCCCTCCTTCACCGCGCCGATCGTGACGGCCGAGGCGTGGAATTCGTACCCCATCCGCCGCACTGCTAGTTCGGCCCGCTGGATGCGGTCGGCTGTCTGTTTCTTTTTGAACATGCCGCTGTCCATCAGCCACGTGGCATGCGACTCCTCCACGCATTGGAGGAAGTTCTGGATCTCCTTTTTTTCGGGCGTCTTGTCGAATACCTGCCCCCACGCCTCGGGGCGGATTTCACCGCCGATAGGGTGCGTCTCCCACCTGGCTTCCGCATCAGGGCCGGCGGCCTTGAGGGTGGTCATGTAGAACCAATCGTCCCCTTTCTTCCCGGTGTGCAGCGTGGCCCATGCGAACGAGTCGTCATGGTAGCCGAACTTGCGGTCGGAGTTCTTCGCGTACCGATCGTTCATTTCTCCAGTCGGGTATCGCAGCAGGACCGGCGTTACCTGGAATGCCGCTTCATAGGCGTCCATGACCTCCAGCTGCACCGCTTTGCTGGCGAAGAGATCGTCCCTCGGATAGTTATGCCACTCGCCCCACGTGCCGAGCAGTCCGGCCGTAATGAACCCGATCCGCGGGTCGCCGTCGTACTTCTTGCCGAGGGCGGCGATGAAGGTCTTCAGTGAGCGCCGCAAACTCTCATCTTCGTAATCGGGAGTCTCCCCCGGGGCAGTCAGCAGCGGCCTGGTGTTCGTGTTCACATACTTGTGAATCTTCAGTCCGTCTTTTACGAGGAACTCGGGGATGGCGTCGGTCTTGTCCGGGTATTCGAGAAAAACGCGAAACACGGCCTGATGCCCGCGGCCAGCGATGTCGTCGAGCATCTTCTCCAGCGGGTTCCAGTCGAAATCGTCGTACCCCTTCACCAGCGCTGAGTATGGCAAGTAGTTGAACTCGAGAGTGTGGGGGAATTTATTCCGCACGTCGGCCTGATATGGCACTAGCCCCTTCAGCGGGTTGTCAACGGGCGCCGGACGGTACTCGAGTCGTTGGCGCGATTCTCCCGCGATGGGTCGCGTGTAAACGGCCAGCATGAACATCAGGCAAGCGATCGGGCAAATTCGGAACATCTTTCGTATCCACTCTGCGTGGTCGAGATTGTTGTAGGACCGAGCTATCTACAATAAGCATTGCGTGTTGAAGAGGATCTCGAGTCTGCAGTTGGACAGGTCGCCGGGGCCGAGTTTAAACGCCCACTGAATAGCTGACCTCCATGCGAGAGGCTCTACGAAAAGGTAAATCTATCAGTGTGCGTAAACTGCGGCAACTTCCGACACGGCTGCCCAGTTGCGTCGGTTGTTGTCGACGAAGTGCGAAAGAAGTCAAAAGGCTCACAAGGTAAACGAGCTGATCGCCAACGCCTGTTCTATCGCTCTGGTCGACTCACGGAGTGTGAGCAACTCCATCGGAAGCAGCACAATTGATTTCGTCCCGCAACATAGTTCCTCCCCGTCCATCCCCGAGGAACCGACGGCGATGATACCAATAAGCGATAGGCCCTGATTCCTGGCGATCCGCGAACAGGCGCGGCGGATCGTATTCGGTGTGGATCGTAACCCAGCGAATTTACAGCCATGTGCGTGATGGTCGCGGACGGTAGAATTGAATGCTTCCAGTCCATCATCCACAGAGCAGGAACGCCTCCCTTGAAGATTGCACGCATCTTTGCTCATCGTGTCGAGCTGCCGTTGGTCGAAGGTTCATACAAGTGGTCCGGGGGGAAGTCGGTGTCGGTATTCGACAGCACGATTGTCGGCGTGGAGACCGAAAGCGGACTCGTCGGCTACGGGGAGGTCTGTCCGCTGGGCCCGTTCTATCTTCCGGCTTATGCCGAAGGGGTGCGAGCCGGGTTGCGGGAACTGGGGCCGCATTTGATTGGCTTCGATCCACGCGAACTCTCCAAACTGAATCAGCGGATGGATGCGGCGTTGAAGGGTCATCCGTACGTTAAATCGGGAATCGACATCGCGTGCTGGGACATTCTCGGCAAAGTCACGGGGCTGCCGGTGTGCGTGCTGATGGGAGGCCGGTTCGGTGAGAGCGTGCGGCTGTATCGTGCGATCTCACAGCAGCCGCCGGATGTGATGGCTGGCAATGTCGCCGGGTATCGCGATCAAGGTTACACGAGATTTCAACTGAAAGTCGGCGGCGATCCCGATCAGGACATCGAACGCATTCGCCAGGTCCGCCAAATTCTGCGACCGACGGATCGACTGGTCGCCGACGCCAATACCGGCTGGACGCAGCACGAAGCGATGCGCGTGGTCCGTGCCGTTCGCGACATCGATGTCTACATCGAGCAGCCTTGTCTGACTTACGAAGAGTGCTTGACGGTGCGCAGGCACACGGATCATCCCTTCGTCCTCGATGAGAACGTCGACGGAATCGACATGCTCCTGCGAGCGAAGGCCGATCTCGCGATGGACGTCGTAAATCTGAAGATCAGCAAACTCGGCGGCCTCACCAGAACGAAACAGGTGCGCGACCTGTGCGTCGCGATGGGGATCGCGATGACGCTCGAAGACAGTTGGGGGGGCGACATCACCACGGCGGCGATCGCGCACCTGGCGCACAGCACGCCCGAAGAGTTCCGGTTCACCAGCACCGACTTCAACAGCTACGTCACCGTCAGTACCGCGAACGGCGCTCCTCAACGCGAGAACGGTTTCATGACCGCGAGCGCTGCGCCGGGGCTGGGGATCGCTCCGCGCGAAGAAGTGATCGGCAAACGAGTTGTTGAAGTCTCGTGAACTCGGTACGCCGCTTACGGACGGAAATGTAATCTCCGACAAACAACCATGGAAACAACCATGAGTCGAGTCCCCGGGTGGTTGATTTGCTGGCTGCTAATGGCGAACGCGCTCGTCGTCGCCGACGATCGGGCTGGTCATAGAGAAATCTTGGCCGAGGCCGAGACCCGGTTGAAGGCGATCTACGACGAGCGAGAGTTTGCGCCTGCGACGTTTTCCGGTAAGTGGCTGCGAGATAGCTCCGGCTACGTGGTTCTCGAAAAACC
>JALHLM010000312.1 GCA_022844585.1 Pirellulales bacterium
TGGAGATCGATGGGGTTTCGCTGCCGCTGGAGTATCACCTGGAGCCCGGCAGCGCGCAAGATGGCATCACGCTGACCGTGCCGCGCGAGGCCGTCGGACAGATCGATCCGCATCGGCTCGGCTGGCTCGTGCCGGGCCTGGTGCCGGACAAGATCGCGGCGCTCATTAAGTCTCTGCCCAAGGATTTGCGTCGGGCGTTGGTGCCAGCGCCCGACATGGCGAAACGCGTCGTGGCGGAGCTCACCTTCGGCCAAGGGGCGTTTTTGAATGAAGTGGCGGCGTTGCTGTCGCGTTTTGGCGGCCAGCGGCTGCGTCCCGAAGATTTCGACCTGGAACGGTTACCTGCGCATTTGCGGATGAACGTTCGCGTCGTCGACGAATCCGGCGAAACCGTCGCTGAGGGGCGCGACTTGGGTTCGTTGCGGAAAGAGGTGGCGAACGACGACGCGGCGATCGTCGGGCCGGCGCTGGAGGACGAGCGTTGGCGGAAAACCGGCATCACGAGCTGGGACTTTGGTGATTTGCCCGAGCAGGTCGAGCTAGTCCGCGGCAAGCACACAATTAAGGCCTACCCAGGATTGGTAGAAAACGGCGAAGCGGTTGATTTGCAACTGCTCGGCAATGCGGCTCAGGCGGAGCAGGAAACCCGCTACGCGCTGGCACGGCTCTTCTACTTCGCCAATCAGCGGGAAATCCGCAACCAGGTGGAATGGCTGCCGGCGTGGAAGCAGATGACGCTGGCCGCCGCGACGTTGAAGGGGATCAACCTCCGCGACCAGCTCGGCCAGTTGATCGCCTCCAGGGCGTTCGTCGACGACCAGCCGCCGGTGCGCAGCCAGGACGATTTTTCAATCCGACAGAAGCTCGGCAAGAAGCAGATCGTCCCTGCCGTTCAGTCGGTGGCGAACCTGGCCGGGCCGTTGTTCGCCAACTACCACCAAGCGCGACTGGCGCTCGAAAAGACAACTCACTCGCAGGCTAAGTACGCGGCCGACGACGTCAAAGAGCAACTCGCGGCGCTCGTGGGAGCACGGTCCCTGACCCGTACGCCCTGGGTCTGGCTGCAGCACTTCCCACGTTTTCTGAAAGCGGTCTCCCAACGGTTGGAGAAAGTGAACGCCGGCGCGCGGGAAAAGGACCGGGAACTGGCCAGCCAGATCGCCCCGTTCTGGCGGCGTTATGTCGAGCGGGCTGAACTGAACGAACGGCAAGGAATCGCCGATCCGGAGTTAGTCGCGTTCCGCTGGATGATCGAGGAATTCCGAGTGTCGCTCTTCGCGCAGCAACTCGGCACGTCGCTGAGCGTGTCGCCGAAGCGGCTCGAGGCCCAATGGAGCCGGGTCCGCGTGGAGTAATCGCCCCGGCCAATCGTCGCGGCGAAGTGATCGGCTCCCGTAGATGGATGGGAACTTCGCGACCCTTTCCGCTCGTCTAAACGTACAACCGTTATAGACTGAATAGTTTGCCACGCGGAAACGAAGCATTTGGCGTAAGTCTTCTCGTGGCGAAGCTTTTCGCTTGCAAGAACGGTTGCTTTCCGTTTAATGAGAGAATGGGGGCATCAGCGGCCGGCGAGGCACGCGGAATGCTCTTACCCGGGTCGGCCGTCGTCCATTTCGCCCCACTGCACCCCTTGCTTGGCAGCTATGACTCAGCGCCCTGATCAGCCGAAGTTGGTGACGTCGTTTTCGGAAGAAGCTCTGACCCGCCGCATGCGGCGTCCAGTGAAGCGTTCCACGCGCCACTTACCCGTCGCCAAACGGTCCGAGCCCGCGAGAAAGCAGACGCCTGCGGCCCGGCGGAAGAAACCCGCGCGCAAGTCGACGTTTCAAATGGAAGCGCTCGAAACCCGGGCGATGATGGCGGCCGACGCGTCGGATCACACGCATTCCCACTTGGAAATCTGGATCGAGGGGACCAAGTTCGCGATTCCGTCGAACGTGGGCGTGTTTGGCGACCACGTGGAAATTATTCATACTCATAACCCGCATGGCGTGTTGCACGTCGAGCCGGGCGATACGCCTGAAACGGAAATCGCCGTCCCGACGATCGGCGATTTCTTCACGATCTGGCGGACCAAGGGGGGCATCGCCGGCAACAAGGCGAACGCGTTTTTCGACAACACGCGGATCTTCGACAGCGTGGTGGATGCGAATCACACGTTGAAGTTTTTCGTCAACGGCGTCGAAAACACGGACTTCCAGAATCACATCTTCGATTTCAGCGAAGAACTGGTCATCCGCTACGACGCGATCGCGAACACCAATCCGACTTTGGCGGAATTGCCGAATGTGACGCTCCAGGCTGGCGCGCCGCTGATTGTCGCCCTGGACGGGTTCGACGCCGACGGCGACGATCTGACGTACACGGTGCAAAGCACCAATCCGTCGGTCACAGGCGTGTTCCTGAACGGCCGCAATTTGCGTATGACGGTGCAAGGCTACGGCGAGATGGTGTTCCAGTTGTTCGAGGAACTGACTCCGAGGGCGACGCAGCGCATCATCGAATTGGCGCAGTCTGGCTTTCACGACGGCATCACGTTTCATCGAGTGATCGATGATTTCGTGCTCCAAGGGGGCGATCCGACGGGTACCGGCAGCGGCGGTTCGGAGCTCGGCGATTTCGACGATGACTTCCATCCGGACTTGCAGCACACGAGCAAGGGCCTGCTGTCGATGGCGAAGACCGTCGACGACACGAATGACTCGCAGTTCTTCATCACCGAAGTCGCGACACGGCATCTGGACTTCAACCACTCCATCTTCGGCAAATTGATCGAAGGGGAAAGCGTCCGCGAAGCGATCAGTGAGGTTGATACCGACAGCAAAGACAAGCCAACGACGCCGGTTCGCATCGAAGGCATGACTGTCTTTGTCGACAAGCAAAACGGGACGCTGATGCTCAAGGCGCCAGTCGGCGCTACCGGCACCTCGACGGTCACGGTCACCGCCAGTGATGGCAAGGGGGGCACGGTTCAGCGGAGCTTCCAAGTCACCATTCAGGCGGACACTACCAACAACACGCCGTTCCTGTTGCCAATCGCGGAGCCGATCACGCTGGTCGGCGACGAGCCGAAAGTGATCACGCTCAAGGCGCAAGACGTGGAAGGAGATCCGGTCTTTTTCACCGTGCTGCCAGGCAGCAATTTGGAGGCCACGCTCGGCGCTACGCAAGTAAACCCGCTGAATCAAATCGCGGAAACGACGCTGACCATTCGCCGCAAGGCAGGCTTCAGCGGCAACACTTCCTTGGCGGTGATTGCGCATCCTTCGGCGAACTCTGCCAACACGGCTGGAACCGCCGACCGCCAAGATGTGCCCGTGACCGTCTCGATCGCGGCGCCCAGCGCGCCGACAAATGTGAAGTTGACGACCGGAAGCGACACGGGAACCAGCGGCACGGACGGCGTCACCCAGCGCAACAACACGTCGAACGCGCTCCTCTCGTTCGAAGTGGCCGGATTGCAAAACGGCGCCGTCGTGCGGTTGTTCGCGGGCGCAACGCAAGTCGGCGAAGCGACGGCCACTGGCGCGACGATGGTGATCTCCACCAATGGCGCCGGCGCGCTCGTGGACGGTGTCCACAACTTCACCGTCACGCAAACTGTGGGCGGGCTGACCAGCCCGGCTTCGGCGCCGGTGGCGATTACGATTGATTCCCGCACGCCGCAGTTCACGTCCTCGCCGGTGACCAATGTGTTCGCCGGCAGCTTATATAGCTACGACGCGCAGAACGACGAGGAAGCCAACGCCGGTTTCCTGTTCGGGTTGATCTCGCCGCCAGCCGGTATGGCGATCAACGCTCAAACGGGCGCGATCAGTTGGACGCCCAATGGTTCGCAGATCGGCGTGCATCCGGTAACGATTCGCGCCACGGATCTGGCCGGGAACTTCGTCGATCAATCGTTCAACGTCACCGTCGAAAACTCGGTGCCGGTACTGAATCCGATCGGGGCGAAATCGGTCAACGAAAATGAGCTGCTGACGTTTACTGCTGCGGCCACCGATCCAAACTTGCCTGCGGACGTGCTGACGTTCAGCCTGGAAGCCGGCGCGCCGGCTGGCGCGACCATCCATCCCACGACCGGCGTCTTCACTTGGACGCCGACCGAGTTGGAAGGCGGGCAGACGTTCAATATCACGATTCGCGTCACCGATCAGGCCGGCGGTTTCGACAACGAGACGATTCAAGTTACGGTCGCCGAAGTGAATCAAGCGCCCGTGCTCAATGCGATTGGTGACAAGGCCATTGTCGCGAACCAGTTGCTCACGTTCACGGCCGTCGCGACTGACGCCGATCAGCCGGCGCCGACATTGACTTACAGCCTCGGGGCCGGCGCGCCTGCCGGCGCGACCATCAATGCCACGACGGGCGTTTTCAACTGGACGCCGACACCGGCGCAAGCGCCTGGGACGTACTTGATCACGGTCCGCGCCTCGGACGGCACGGCCGAAGACTTCGAACAGATCACGGTCTTCGTTCAGGATGTCGCCGCGGCGCCGGTGCTGCCGGATGTGGCCGCCCAAGCGGTGGACGAAGGACAGACCGTGGCGTTGAACTTTGCGGCCACCGACACCAACCTGCCGCACGATCGGTTGACGTACGAGATCGTCAGCGGGCCGGCGAGCGCGACCATTGACGCGAACGGCCAGTTTTCCTGGACAACCACCGAGGCCGACGGGCCGGGCACGCATAGCTTCACGATCAAAGTCACGGATGCGCTGGGACTGAGCGACACAAGCACGCTCACCGTCACGGTGAACGAAGTCAATCAAGCGCCCGTGTTGGCGCCGATCGGCAACCGCAGCGTCAACGAAGGCGAGTTGTTCAGCTTGATTGCCGTCGCGACGGACGGCGACTTGCCGGCGAACACACTCACCTACAGCCTGGCCAACGGCGCGCCGGCTGGCGTATCGATCAACGCTACGACCGGCGAGCTCCAGTGGCAGACGACCGAAAGCGACGGCGGGCAATCGGTCACCGTGACCGTACAAGTGTCCGACGGCACGGTGCAAACTTCCGAGACAATTACGATTACGGTCGTGGAAGTCAATCAGGCCCCGGTCTTGGCCGAAGTGACGGATCGCACCGTCGACGAAGGGGGCATTGTTGAATTCGCCGCCGTGGGAACCGACGCCGACCTGCCGGCCAACACGTTGACCTATTCGCTGGATTCCGGCGCGCCGGCCGGCGCGACGATCGACCCGGCGACTGGCGCGTTTCGCTGGGTGACCACCGAGGCCGATGGTCCCCTGACGCATACGATCACGATTCGCGTCAGCGATCAGTTCGGCCTCAGCGACGCCGAGACGTTCACCATTACGGTGAACGAAGTGAATGCGGCCCCGGTGCTCGGGGACATCGCGGATCGGACCGTGACGGAACGCAGCGCGATCTCCTTCAACGCGGCCGCGACGGATGCTGATCTGCCCGCCAACGCGTTAACTTATTCGCTCGGCTCCGGCGCTCCGGCGGGAGCGACGATTAACGCGACCACCGGATTGTTCGAATGGACGCCGACCGAAGCCCAAGGCCCCGGCACGTTTACGATCACGGTCGTGGTCACCGATAGCGGCGGCCTGACCGACACGGAAACGTTCACCGTCAACGTGACCGAAATCAACGATCCGCCGGTCTTGGCCGAAATCACGGATCGCACGATCAATCTTGGTTCGACGTTGTCGCTCGACGCCGTGGCGACGGATCCTGACGTGCCGTCGAGCGGCCCGCTGGAATACAGCCTCGGCGCCGGCGCGCCGGCCGGGATGACCATTGATTCGGTAACCGGCAAGATTACTTGGACGCCGACCGCGGCGCAAAACAATCAGTCGTTCGACGTCCGCGTGATCGTCGAAGACGCTACCGGGCTGACCGACGAAGAAGTGTTCCGCGCGACGGTCAATGCCGCGCCCGTGCTCGATGAAATCCTCGATCAAACGATCGACGAAGGCACGCTGCTGGCGATCACCGCGAAGGCCACCGACGATGATCCGGTGGCGTACTCGCTCGCCGCCGGCGCACCTGCGGGGCTGACGATCGATCCGCAAACCGGCGCGATTCGCTGGACGCCGACCGAGTCGCAAGGCCCAGGTGAATTCGAAGTCACCGTCATCGCCACCGATTCAGGTCAACTCAAGGCGGAACGCCCCTTCACGATCACGGTCCGCGAGGTCAACCTCGCTCCGATCGTTGATCCGGTGGAAGATCAATCGGCCAATGCCGGCGACGAATTGACGTTCACAGTCACGGCCCGCGACTTGGATCTGCCGGGACAGACGTTGCGATTCAGCCTGGAGCCAGGCTCACCGGCGGGCGCGTCGATCGACCCGGTGACCGGCGAGTTCCGCTGGACGGTGCCGACCGATTTCCGCGAGTCGAGCGTGGATATTGTGATCCGCGTGACCGACGACGGCCCAGGCGAAATGTCCGCCACAATTACCGTACGCATCACGCTGACGGACTTGGGCTTGGCGTTGTTCACAACCAGCGGCGCGAATGGACTGACGAACACGGCCGCCTCGCAGACCTTATTGCGGACGCGCAACGTGGGCGCGGTCGTGGCGCAGCAATCGGCTGTGCGGGACGCCGCGGCGGCCGCGTTGGATCGCTTTGAGGACGTGCCGCTCAGCGACGCCGATCTCGCCTACTTCGCCGGACGGATGTATCGCCTAGGTCCGGCCGACGGCGGCGTCGGCCCGGCGGCCAAGATCGATCCGAACGATCCCAACCAGCGGCGTCGCAACGAACAGAACGGCAATTCGCCCAACGAACAGCGTTCGTTCAAGCCGCCGGTCGAGGAAAACAACGAACAGCCGACCAGCGGCAAGCCGGCGGTGCGAGACCCGCAGCCGGTGCGCAACATCAAGTTCGAACGCACTCAGCCCGAGTTCAGTCGGGAGCCACTGGCGACGCCGCCGGTGGCGGATGAATCTTTCGACAACTGGGGCGATGAGCCGCAGGCAGAAGCGCCTGCCGGCGATCTTGCGAACTCGGTGATCCCAACCTGGTTGGACGAGGAGACCGCCGAGGCAATTGCCGAGGAGCAGGTTGTCCAGGAGAATGACGGGCCGGCGCAGGCCTCGCTGGGCATGGTGGCAATTCCCATCATTGCCGGCGAGCTGCTCGAACGCCGTCGCCGTCAACGCGAGGAAGCGGCGCGGCGCAAACCGCGGTAACCAAGTCGTTCGTTCGCCTGGAGGATCAAGGATGCTTCGTCGCCGGTTGTTGCACTGCGCGCTCAGC
>JALHLM010000313.1 GCA_022844585.1 Pirellulales bacterium
ACGACCTGCGCGAGCGGTTCGACGTTAAGTAGCTTAAGCCTGCCTTGCTCGTCGGGCTGCGCGAGCGTCGTGAACACGCCCGGCTGCCCGGCCTTCAACAGCACCGCGGCATGCTCGGGCGCATGCAATTCGATAGCGCAGCGGTCATTCGCCGCGATGGAGTAAAGCGGCTCCCCCAGCGGCACGATCTCGCCGATGCGGCGTCGCAGATCGCCTTCCAGGATGATGCCATCGGCGGGCGCGACAATCTTGGCCCGCGCGAGTTGGTAGTCGAGCAGTTCCAACTCCGCGCGATGCATCTCGGCTTGCGCACCGGTCATGCCGGCGGCGACGGTGTCCTGCTCCTGCAACGCGGCGGTGAGTTCCAACTCGGCGGCGCGCAACTGCGCGGCGGTTTTGTCGCGCTTCAACAAGATATCGCGCGTGTCGAACTCCGCGAGCAATTGTCCGGCGCGGACGCGTTCGCCGGGCAACGCCGCGGCGCGCAGCAACGTGCCTTCGAACGGGGCCGCGATGCGTCGTTCCTCGGCGGCAATGATCTCGCAGGGGACGGTGACAACGTACGTTGTGCTGCCAAACAACAACCAGCCCAGCGCCGGCAGCAGTGCCAGATACAGGCACTGCTTGAATCGCGGCGCCGTGCGAATCGCCCGCCAGCCTTCGCGAGCCCGATCCGAGACGTGCCGCACGATGCCGCGCTCCGCGCGGGCAAGCACGAGCAAGACCGGCGCGATGGGAGCGAGCAGGCCGGCCCAATCCGTGATCAAGTCGCGCGAGAATTGTTCCTGCGAATCGGCGCGGAAACTGACGACAGCGACGACCTGGCCTTCGTGCGTGAGCGGAATCGACACCACGGTCGCCCCACCGATGTGCTGATGCCATTGCTTATGCAGCAACTGGCCGGTGGGCGTGGCGGTTTCAAACGGTTGCCCGGTGCGCTGCCAACCGACGGGAATGCCGGCGTCGAGACATTCCTCCATGGCCTGTTGCATTTCGCGGACGCCAGGCGAGCGCGGCAACACGTCATCGAGTCCGGAGATGCACTCGATGCGGATGTTCGCGCCGCGGACGAGCCCGAGCGCGACTTGCTCGCAGCCCGTGCGACTCTTCAAACTATTAACGACGCCGAACACGAAATGCCGCAAATTGTCGTACGCGGCGGCTTTCGTGAGTGACTGCGACGCCCGGGCTTCGTCGCCGGCAGCGGCGGCGGCCGCCGGTTTCGTCGGCGCGGGTTGGTAGAGCGATCCGGCCAGCGCAGCGAGCGCTTTGAACTCGCCCAGTCGCGCCTGCATCACCGCCTTGCCAAGATCGGGAACAATCAAGGCGATCGCGCCGTTGGGCTCATGCTCCAACAGCGCTAAAGGGACCGCGAGCGCCGCCTGGCCGCCGATTCCGGCGGTGGAAAGTCGGGCCTTAGCGACGTTGTGATAGCGAGCTTCCAGCAGCAGCGCATCCGCGAGGCGCTTCCATTCGTCCGCTTGTTGCGGAGCGCGGGCGAGTTCATGCCGGCGCGCGCCGGTGGCGGTTTCGAGTTGGGCGAGCGCGTACGCGGCCTCGAAGCGTTCGGCCAGGATGCGCAGCACTTGGGCGAGGAATTCGTTCGCGTCGCGCGCCGTACCGGCGGCGTGGCGTAGCGCGGCGCAAACGTCCATCGTTGTGGACGCGGCGGCAGTCGAAGCGGCGGGGGAAGTCGCGGGGGTGGACATCGGATGTCTGTGCGGTGGCTGGCCTGGCTTAGGCCTTGAGTTCGACTTCCTCGCCGATCGCGCCGGCGATCTGCACGTCGGCGAAGAATCGGAAGCCGATTTCGAAGGCCTCCTCGCTGATCATGCGGCAACGCATGCAACGGGCAAACAGCGAGCCGACTGTGAGTCGTTCGGCGTCGAACGTCAGCCAAAAAACATCGCCGGGCAGCAACGGCCGCGGGCCGATGACCATGCAGCCGCCATTCGAGATATCGGCGGTGACGCAATCGAGCGAGTTCCGGCCGCGTTCGCTGGCATTGCCTGGCTGCACTTTGAGCGGCACGCGAATTTGCAACCGCTCATGCGCGCGGAGCCGCGTGACGTTCTCATGCGAGCTCTGCTCCAATTCGGCAAGGGCGCTAATCAACTCGCTCTGCCCGAAAAAATCCCAATCCTGTTCTTTCGCGAACATGTACAGGCCTCAATCGCGGCGCGGAATCCCGAAAAAGGATAGGGCGCAAACGGCTTGCGATGGGCCGCACAGGAGAGGTAATATCCGCGCGAGACGGGACGAACAGTGCGACTGGCGCAATCGTTACGAACGGGTCGTCCGTGGGACTGTGTCACTACTTCCTGGTTAAGAAATGAAGCGCGGGTGCCTGGGCCTGGGGCAGCGGATTGATCACCATTGACCTATCCGCTGGGGCATCGCTTTACGCGTCAATTCAAATTGTCGAAGTCCCAGAAGTGTGGACGTCTAGGACCGAATTTCATTGCCCCTGCCCCAGGCACCCACGCGTGATTCTGTTCCCGGCTGGTTCAACTCACGCGACAAATGACGCACTTCAAGTATTCATTCTCCAGGCAATCCGCGCTGACGGGATGATCGGGCGCCGCGCCGCGGCGTTCAAGGAATTGCAGACTGCGACCGGACTTATGCGCGACGCCGATCAGCATGTAAAGAAAGTCATCCGGCGTGACGTGGCCGGAGCAACTGCACGTGACGAGGATACCGCCCGGTTCGAGTAACTCCAGCGCCTGCCGGTTGAGCCGGTGATACGCGCGCAACGCTTGCTCCAGTGATTTGCGCCCCTTCGCGAATTTCGGGGGATCGAGAATGATGCCGGAAAACTTTTCGCCGGCAGCCACGAGCTCGTCGAGCACCGTGAAGGCCTCGCCAACTTGAAAACGCAATTGCGTGAGGCCGTTCAGCACGGCATTGCTTTCGGCCATCGCAATCGCTTTGCGACTGGAATCAACGGCCAGCACGTCCGTCGCGCCGCCGAGCTTGGCCGCGGCGAGCCCGAAGCCGCCCGTGTAGCAGAACATATCGAGCACACGTCGCCCGCGCAGATATTCCGCGGCGACTCGGCGATTCTCGCGCTGGTCGAGAAAATAGCCCGTCTTCTGGCCAGCGCTTAGGTCCACCGTGAACTGCACGCCATATTCGTCGATCTGCACCGGGGCCTCCGGCGCAACGCCGCGCAGTACGCCATCGGCGACCTCGATGCCCTCCGTGCTGGCCAGCGTGGGATCGATGCGCAAGAGAATGCTCGCGGGATGAAGCAGTTCATCCAGCAGGCCGGCGATCATCTCCACGCGCTGCGCGATCGCGAGCGCGGTGACGTAGATGACCAAATGTTCGCCATAGCGATCGACGATCAACCCGCTCAGCCCGTCGGCTTCGCTATACACGATTCGCGCCCCGCCACGCGGGTCGGCCAGTCCCAGATCGGCGCGGAGGCGAATCGCGCGTTCCAGACGCTGTCGAAAGAAAGTCTCATCGAGCGCTTCGTCCGCGCGCCAGGAATACAGGCGCACCTGGATGCGACTGCGGCGATTGAACACGCCGCGGGCGATCCACTTACCTTTGTCGGAAATCAGGTCGACCACGGCGCCGTCCGCCGGGTCCCCTTCGATGCGATGAATCGCGCTATCGAGCACCCAGGGATGCCGGGCATAGAACGGGTTCGCTTTGCGGGGCTTGAGCAGCACGCGCGGATAAGTGGCGACCTCGGGTTCAGCGGTCGCGGAAGTCGTGGACAAGGGACGCTCCAGTCAGTCGATGCCGCCGGCGCAAGGAAGGCCAGCGTCCGACCATTGTCATGGTCCAGCCAAGAATCCACTAGGGCCGACCGCGACATTTGTCATTTGTCTGAATGCGGGGTGCCACTGGCGGCTTGTCCGCCAGTGTGAGGCTGCGTCCACTCCAGCACTGGCGGACAAGCCGCCAGTGGCACCCGATCGGACATTCATCGCATGCATCAACGTGAGGGCCGACGGCGGGATGCTGCGGGAAATAGCCCAGAAAAACATCAACGCCTATTGATGTAACCCCCGGCGAGACATCATAATGCGGCTACCGGCCGGTTGCCGGCGCTCCATGCGCCGGCGACGGCTCCCGCCGACTGTTTCCCCGCCACGAGCAACGACGCAGGAAGGACACCTATGCTTCGTCGTCATGCCATCGTCTCGTCGACGCTGACGTTGTTGGTCGCCAGCTTGTTTACTGGCATGGTCGCGGCACAAGATGCCGCGAGCGCGGTCGAGCCGGCCGCCGCTTGGGATCATCTCGACCTGAGCGCCGGATTGCCGGCAGGCGAGGTCGCCAAGTTGAAGGGCGCCGACGCGCGACAGCAACTCGTTGTAACCGGCGTGGCCCGCGACGGCGCTTTGAGCGACCTGACGCGGCGCGTGCAGTTTTCCGCGGAGCCGGCAGGCGTAGTTTCGATCGACCCTACGGGTCTGGTCACGCCGCTGGCGGACGGTGAAGCGACCGTCTTGGCTTCGTTGGAAGGCGTGCCGACGGCGAAGCTGCCGGTGTTGGTCGAGGGAATCGCCAACGACTTGCCGATCAATTTTCCGAATCAGATCGTGCCGATCTTCACCAAGTTCGGCTGCAACGGCGGCGGCTGTCACGGCAAGGCCAGCGGGCAGAATGGCTTCAAGCTCTCGCTGCTGGGCTTCGAGCCGACGGAAGACTACGAGCACCTGGTAAAAGAATCGCGCGGACGCCGCGTGTTCCCGGCCGCGCCGGACCGCAGCCTATTGCTGACGAAACCGATCAACGCCTCGCCACACGGCGGCGGCCAGCGAATGCAGGCCGATTCACACGAGTATCGCCTGATGCGGCGTTGGATTTCGCAAGGCATGCCGTACGGCAGCGAAAGCGATCCCAAAGTCACGTCGATCGAAGTCGTCCCGCCGGCGCGTTCGTTGGGGCGCGACGCCGAACAGCAATTGATCGTGCTGGCGAAATACTCCGACGGCACCGTGGAAGACGTGACGCGGATGACGCAGTTCACGCCCAACGACACGGAGATGTCCGAAGTCACCGTCACGGGTCTGGTGAAGACGCTGAAACTCTCCGGCGACGTGGCGGTGATGTGCCGTTACCAAGGCCAGGTAACCGTCTTCCGCGCGACGATCCCGCTCGGCGCGCCGGTCGAGACCGTGCCGCCGGTCCGCAATTTCGTCGACGAGTTAGTCTTCAACAAACTACAGACGCTCGGCATGCCGCCCTCGACGGTGTGCGACGATGCGACGTTTATCCGCCGCGCAGCGCTGGACATCGCTGGCCGCACGCCGACGCCCGAGGAGGTGCTGGCCTTTAGCGCGGACACGCGGCCCGACAAACGCGATCGGTTGGTGGACACGCTCCTGGACGATCCGAATTACGCGGATTTCTTCGCCAACAAGTGGAACTCCATCCTGCGCAACAAACGCCGCAGTCCCGGTGCGATGCGCGGAAGTTACGCGTTTCACGAGTGGATTCGCCAGGCCCTGCTGGACAACATGCCCTACGACGAATTCGTGCGCTCGATCTTGACCGCGTCGGGCGAGATCGGCACGAATCCGCCGGTGGCCTGGTACCGCGAAGTAAAAACCGCCGAGCAGCAAGTCGAAGACAGTGCGCAGCTATTCCTCGGGCTGAGGATTCAATGCGCAAAGTGCCATCATCATCCGTTTGAAAAATGGAGCCAGCGGGACTACCACGGCTTCGCGGCCTTTTTCTCGCGGGTCGGGCGCAAAGAAGGCATGACGCCCGACGAACCAACGATTTACCACCGCTACGGCGTGGCCTCGGCGGATCATCCGAAGACCGGCGAGAAGATTCCGGCCACCGGATTGGACGTACCGCCCGAAGCGATCGCGGCCGAAGAAGACCCGCGGCATTTCCTCGTGGACTGGATGGCGGACCGCGACAATCGCTTCTTCGCACCGGCGCTGGTGAACCGGTACTGGAAGCACTTCTTCAACCGCGGCCTGGTCGATCCCGAAGACGACATGCGAGTGACGAACCCGGCGTCGAATCCGGAATTGCTGGACGCGCTCGCAAAGCATTTCATCGACAGCGGGTTCGATCTGAAAGACCTGGTCCGCACGATTTGCCGCTCGTCGACGTATCAACTCAGTTCGATTCCGAACGAGTACAATGCCAACGACAAGCAGAATTACTCGCGCTACTATCCGCGCCGCTTAGCGGCGGAATCCCTGCTGGACGCGATCGATCTGGCGACCGGCACGCAAACCAAGTTCGGCGGCTTGCCGCTCGGCACGAAGGCGATCCAACTCCCGGATAGTGGAGCGAACACCTATTTCCTGGCAGTGTTCGGCAAGCCGGAAGCGGACACGGCCTGCGAATGCGAACGTTCGCAGGAAGCGAACCTCGCGCAGAGCCTGCATCTGCTGAACTCCAGCGAAGTGCAAGGCAAGCTCTCCGATGCCAACGGCCGCGCGGCGAAACTGGCGGCCGATACGACTCGCACGCATGAAGAAAAGGTGCGCGAGTTATACCTGTGGGTCTACTCGCGCGAGCCGATCGCCGAAGAACTGCAAGTGGCCGTGGCGCACCTGGAAAAGACCGAGAACAAGCAACAAGCCTACGAAGACGTGCTGTGGGCGCTGTTGAATACGAAGGAGTTCTTGTTCAACCACTGATGCTTGGCAAAGCGGGCCCTATCCTGCTTAGCCCCCGCTGCCTTACAGTGATCGTGTCGTCGGCAATTTGAGTTGCCGGTCGTCACGCGAGTCATCTGCGGAGGCAGTCATGGAGCGCCCGAGAATCCTCATCGTGGGGGGCGTCGCAGGCGGAGCGAGCGCGGCGGCCCGCGCGCGGCGATTGCTGGAAGACGCCGAGATCGTCGTCTTCGAGCGCGGGCCTTACGCCAGCTACGCGAACTGCGGGCTGCCCTACTATCTGGGCAGTGAAATCGCCGACCGCGGCAAGTTACTGGTGGCTGACGGCAATCGCCTGCAAGGCTGGCTGAATCTCGACGTCCGCACCGGATGTGAAGTGCAGGCGATCGACCGCGCGGCCAAGCACGTCGCAGTGCGCGAACTGGCAAGCGGACGCGTCCTGCAAGAACGGTACGACTACTTGATTCTCGCCCCCGGCGCGGCGCCGATTCGACCAGCGCCGCTCTTGGCGGAGGTGGGCGCCGATCACCCGCGCGTGCTGAGTCTACGCAGTATTCCTGATGTGGACCGAATCAAAGCGGTCGTCGACGCCGGCGCGCGCGAGGCGGTCGTGATTGGCGGGGGTTTTATCG
>JALHLM010000314.1 GCA_022844585.1 Pirellulales bacterium
GTCCCAAACTCCGGACGGCGGCGGCCCAATTGGCTTTGCAGGCGTTGGACGATGGAGCTGTGCATCTGGCTGACGCGGCTTTCGGAGAGATCGAGGGTGGCGCCGATCTCCTTCATCGTCAGCTCTTCGTAGTAGTAGAGGATGATGATCAGGCGCTCGTTGCGATTGAGGCCCTTGGTGACGAGCCGCATCAGATCGTTTTTCTGGATCCGCTTCGTGGGATCCTCGCCCTTTTTGTCTTCGAGAATGTCGATCTCGCGGACGTCTTTGTAGCTGTCGGTTTCGTACCACTTCTTGTTCAGACTGATCAGGTTCACCGCGTTGGCGTCGAGCACCATCTTTTCCAGCTCAGGCACCGAGATGGCCATCTGTTCGGCCACTTCCGCGTGCGACGGCTGCCGGCCGAGCCGCGTTTCGAGAGTCTTCACCGCCTCGTTGAGCTTGCTGGCCTTGGAGCGCACGAGCCGCGGCACCCAGTCCATGGTGCGCAGTTCATCGAGCATCGCTCCGCGGATGCGCGGTACGCAGTAGGTCTCGAACTTGACGCCGCGCGTCAGGTCGAAGGCGTCGATCGCGTCCATCAGGCCGAAGATGCCGGCCGAGATCAGGTCGTCCAGTTCGACGCCCTCGGGCAACCGCGCCCAGATGCGCTCGCCGTTGTATTTCACCAGGGGAAGGTATTGCTCGACGAGCCGATTGCGCAGCTCCTGATTGTTCATGTCGAGCTTATAGGCATCCCAGAGTTGCGAGACGTCTTCCGGCGCTAGTGTGGTTGCCATGCATTCCTCCGTGACTGCTGGATACGATCGCGCTCAAGCCATCCTTGGTACGCCCGCGGCCAGGGGCCGTCGGGGCGTCAGCGCGTCGTGGGATTGTCGGACCTGGTGTTTTTCTGCGCCTCGTGCGCCGTGACTTCCTGCTGAACTTGTGCGTAAACCGCGTCTTCGACGATCCAACCTGCAATGCCGCCGATCGCCAGACCGAGCAGACCGAAACCCATCATCGCCGCCAAGGCGTGTACGACGGTTTCTTCCGCTCCACCGCCCGACATGATGCCGCGGACCAACGCGACCGCCATGGCCAGCGAACCGAGGATTCCGGCGTACGTTCTTGCCACCGCACGCGCCTCACGGCTTCGCTAACCGGAAAATCTTGACAGTACATGGCGTAGTCAACGGCCCTCATACAATCGGTCTTTCAGGTTGGGATCTTGAATCGTTCGCGAAACGGTGTGAGTTTTTTGTTAGGCGGCCTGTTCCGAGCGCGCCGACGTCCAAACGCCGACCAGCCGTTGCACGCCGCGCGAAAACGGGCAAGCCGGGCGAGCTAACGCCACGGGCCGACCCAACCGCGCCGCATCCAACACAGCGTTGTCTTCCAGTAACTCGAAGACGTTCGGGCGACAGCCCAACAGCCGTCGCGAAGCCTCGGTAATCCGCGCTCGAATCCGCTCCGTCTCCGCCAGCGTGCCGGCGCGATTAATCAGCAAATCCGTAGCAATGCCGCTGACGTGAGCCGATCGCAAGGCGTCGAACGCCGCCAGGATCGACGCAGGCTCCGGCGTGGTCACCAGCAACATCGACTCGGCGTCGTTCGTCGCAGGCGCCGTGCCGCGATCGACGATCAGCCAGTCGGCAAGCTCGGTCGCCGCCGGCAGGACATGATTCTTTGGGCTGGAATGCGGTTGCCAAAGCAACGACTTCCGCCAGCTTGCTTCGCCCAGCAGGACAACGCCGGCCGGGCCCGGCGCCAACACCGGGGATTCGTCCGCAAGGTCACCGGCAGTCGCCAACTCGACACGGCAACCGGACAAACTCATCGCGACGGCCAAGTTCAACGCCACGGTGCTCGTGCCCACGCCCCCCTTAGCGCCAACGACCGACAACGTACGCCACGCGCGCGGCTGAGCGACGACCTCCTCCGAGGCCTCGTCACTCACCAGCAATCGCAGTCGTGTAGCTTGATCGGGTCGCATTTGCAGTTAGTGGCTTAGATCAGAGGATTCACCACGGAGACACGGAGGACACGGAGAGGACGAGGAGTTTGAAGTTTTCAGTGTTCAGTTTTCAGTGGGGGAGTAGGTGAAGTAGGTGGTAGGTGGAGTAGTTCGTAAGTCGCCGTGAAGCAAGTGTCCGTTCATCACTCCTCACACATCACTCTCCTCACCCTCCGCGTCTCAGCGCCTCCGCGGTTCAAAATTATTCAACACACTCTCCACCCTCTTCCCCCCTCCGTGTCCTCCGTGCTCTCCGTGGTAAAATCCGGTTACACCACCGCCTCGTCCATCTGCCCGAGTACCAGGCGGGCCAGGCGGCGGCGGTCGGCCGGTTGGATGTCGTCGGGGACGTTTTGGCCGTCGGTCAGGTAGCTGAGCGGCAGCGGGCAGGTGCGTAGCAACGGCCACAGGCTGCCGAAGCCGCTGGCTTCGTCCAGTTTCGTGATCAACAGCGACGTCGCGCCGACTTCGCCAAAGCGTTCGGCTGTCTTCAACAGCGTGGAGGAGCTGCACACGCTGCTCATCACCAGATGCACTTCGTCCGCCTGGGCTTCGGTGAGGAACGCCCGCAGCTCCTGAATCTGCACTTCGTCCTTGGGGCTTCTGCCGGCGGTGTCGAGCAGAATCAGATCGAGCTGACTCATCTTGGCGACCGCCTCGCGCATTTCGCGCGGCGTGCTGACCACTTCCATCGGCAGGTCGATGATGTCGGCGTAGGTTCGCAACTGTTCGACGGCGGCGATCCGGTAAGTGTCCACTGTGATCAAGCCCACGCGACGCTTGGCGCGGAGGCGGAAGTTCGCGGCCAGCTTGGCGATCGTCGTCGTTTTGCCGACGCCGGTCGGACCGACGAGGGCCACCAAGCGTCGACGGCCCGGATGCGTCACGATCGGTCCCGCGATGCGAATTTGGCTTTCGACCGATTGTTGAGCGCGAAGGCGCACGCTCTCGTAAGCCGCCTCATTCGCGCCGGGCAGTTCTTGTTGAATGCGTTCGACCAGGTCCCGCGCTTCGTCGTCACTCAGATCGGCGTCGAGCAATTCGGCATACAGTCGGAAGAACGCCTCGGGCAATTCCCGCCGTTCGCCGACGCGCGAACGCTTGCACAGCGATTCGACCATCTGCTGCAAGCCGTCGAGTTGTCCCTTCATCTCCTGCCGGAACTGCACGGTCTGTTCCGGCCCGTAATCGAATGGCGAGGTGACGTTCGGCGCTGCAATCTTCGGCGCCACCGCTTCTTTGACCGCCAGCCGGCTCGGCACATTCACTTCGCGCGACGCGGTGACCTCGATCCGCCGCGACCCGCGCACAAAGCGCAGCCAGCCTTCGGCGCCCAGCTCGCGCGTATGCACCACCGCGGCCTCCGGCCCCAAATCCTGCCGCACCAGCGCCAACGCCTCTTGCATGGACGAGGCGCGATAGGTTCGTAGTTCCATGGCGATAGCTTCCGTTGTGCGAGCCACTAAGTGCGAGTGCGAATGTCGAATTTCGAAATCTGAATGTCGAATCAAATATCAATGACTGAATGACGAAGGGACTTATTGTTGCGGACGCTTCTCTTTCTGAAGGACCTTCAAGCATTTGAACATTCGGATTTGATTCGACATTCCGATTTAGAACCTCGTCATTTCCCAACTCCCTCCGTCACCATCCCCAACGATTCGATAATCGTGTCGCGCGTTACTTCCGCGTAGCTCAGTACGACGAGCTGCGGGATGTTCGGCGACGTCAATTGTTTCAGCCCGGCGCGGATCTGCGGGCTGACCAGCACCACCGGCGGTTTGCCGATCCGCGTGAGTTTGTCCACTTCCGCGGTGATCCGCTGGCAGGTGTGTTCGACGGCTTGGGGTGACATGCGGATGAACATGCCGCGCTCGCTGTGTTCGATTCCGGCGCGAATCCGGTCTTCAAGCGCCGGGTCGAGCGACACCACGTACAGGCGGTTCTCTTTGTCGCGGAGCCGCGTGCAGATCGCCCGGGCGAGCCGGTTGCGGACGTACTCGGTGAGCAACACCGGGTCTTTGGAACGCGAGCAATGATCGCCGAGCGTTTCCAGGATCGAACTCAATTGCCGGATCGAGACCTGTTCGCGCAGCAGCATTTGCAGGATCGTTTGCACCTCGGCCAGTTTCATCTGGCTGGGAATCAACTCTTCGACCACGGCCGGCGAGGACTCCTTGAGCTGCGCGATGAGATGCTTCGCGGCATCGCGCGTGAGCAACTCGTCGGCGTTGCGGCGCACGACTTCCGTGAGATGCGTGGCGAGCACAGTGACCGGTTCCACGACCGTGTAGCCGAGCAACTCGGCCTGCTCGCGCGCGCCAGCGTCGATCCACACCGCTGGCGTGCCGAAAGCGGGGTCGGTCGTCGGAATGCCGTTGAGCTTGCCGGCCGTCATGCCGGAATCGATTGCCATCAACATGCCGGGATAGACCACGCCCTGGGCGACCGGCAAATCGGCGATCTTCACGCGATACTGATTCTGTTCCAGCCGGAAGTTATCGCGGATCCGCACCTTCGGGATGATGATGCCGATCTCGCCCGCCATCTGCTGGCGGACGCCTTGGATGCGTTCCAACAGATCGCCGCCGCGTTTGGGATCGGCCAGGCGAATGAGACCGACGCCGATTTCCATCTCCATCGGGTCAATGAGCAGGTAGTCTTCGATCCGCTCCTGCGGCGGTTTCACGTCCGCGGCTTTGGCTTGTTTGGCCTGCGTTTCGACTTCGCGCTTCTTGCGGGTCATCGTGTAGGCCATCGCGAGGCAGCCGCCGGCCATCGTGAATAGCGGAATCGCCGGCAAGTTGGTGAAGATCAACATGATCAAGAAGCCGCCGGTCACGGCCAAGGCTTGGGGCCGCGAGAACAACTGCTGCATGAACTCGGCCGGCAAGTTCACTTCCGTATTGCTGCGCGTGACGAGCAAGCCGGCGGCCAGCGAGATCAAAAACGCCGGCACTTGGGAGACCAGGCCGTCGCCGATTGTCAACTTGGTGTACACGGCGCCGGCCTCGGCCAGTTCCATGCCGCCTTGCAGGACGCCGATGATTAACCCGCCGACGATGTTGACCAGCGTAATGATGATGCCGGCGATCGCGTCGCCGCGGACGAACTTGCTGGCACCGTCCATGGCCCCGAAAAAGTCCGCCTGCGCGGTGATTTCGGCCCGGCGGCGTTGAGCTTCCTTCTCGTCGATGATGCCGGCGTTCAGATCGGCGTCGATCGCCATCTGCCGGCCGGGCATGCCGTCCAAGGAGAACCGGGCCGCCACTTCGCTGATGCGCGTGGCGCCTTTGGTGATCACTACGAACTGGATCACCACGATAATGATAAACAGAATGATGCCGACTACGATCCGGTCGCCGGCCACGAACTCGCCAAAGGCGTGCACCACTTCGCCGGCGGCGTTCAGTCCCTGCGTGTCGGCGTGCGTGAGGATCAACCGCGTCGTCGCGACATTGAGCACCAGCCGGGCGAGCGTGGTGGCCAGCAACAGCGACGGGAAGATGTTGAATTCCAGCGGCGTGCGGACGTAAATGGTCGTCAGCAGCATCATCACGGCGACGCTGATATTGGCCGCCAGCAGGATATCGAGCAGCGCAGCTGGCAACGGCAGCATGATCACCAGCACGCTGGCAATCATCCCGACCGGCAAAACCAGTTCCCGCCATCGGGCGTAAGGGCTTATCGCCCCGACGCTTGGCGCTGCGACCGTCGCCATCCTTGGCTCCGCATGCAGGTGATCTGCGCACCTTCACCGCCACCCCCTCGGGCGGTGAAGTGAAGAGGGCGGGAAGGTATCCAAATTCGTGTCCAAGGTCCAGTGCGTTAAGAGAACGACGGCATCGAACTTATACACTCTGCCGGAGCAAATAGAGCCAGAAGCGTCAGCGCCTGGAGCGCGTCCAAACGCCACGTCGTTACCGGTTCCCTCCGGGCGCTGACGCTTCCGGCTCTACTTAACTCGGGAGGCCGTCGCTCAAGTGGTGGCTGCGTAAGGACATATGCCAATTCCCGGGACGCCCCGGCCATGCTACAATAGATGGTGGCCTGGTTGAGGCCGATTGCGGCGGACGCCTGGGGCGGCGTTCGGTCGTTTCACCTACACGCATTCTGTTATGGCTGTAGCGACTCCCTACACCCCGAGCCTGTTTCTCGACTGCAATATGGAGTCGGGGGAATTGTGCGCATTGTGGGAAGGTTCGGCGGCCGTTTTTTCGCGACGCTCGCCGGACAAGCAAACGGCCAACGAAGACGCCGCCGCCCTGATTCCGTTCGACAGCCAATCGGGCATCCTGGTGGTGGCCGACGGTCTGGGCGGCTCCCGGGCAGGCGAACAGGCCTCGAGCCTGGCCCTGTCCTCGCTGCAGGACGCTATGGCCGAGGCCGCGGCCAACGGGGCTGATCTGCGCAGCGCCATTTTAAATGGCATTGAGACGGCCAACCGCAAGATCGTGGAGTTGGGCATCGGCGCCGGCACGACGTTGGCCCTGGTCGAAATCCAGGGCCGCACCGCCCGGCCGTATCATGTCGGCGACGCGATGATCCTGGTCGTCGGCCAGCGGGGCCGGATCAAGTGGCAGACGGTGTCGCACTCACCGGTCGGATATGCGGTGGAGTCCGGCTTCCTCGACGCCGCCGAAGCCATGCACCACGACGAGCGGCACATCGTCTCGAACATGCTCGGCATGGCCGATATGCGGATTGAAATCGGGTCTACGATCGAACTGGCCGATCGCGATACGCTACTTCTCTCCAGCGACGGGCTGTTCGACAACCTGCACGTCGATGAAATCGTCGAGCGCGTCCGCAAAGGCCCGTTGGATCACGTGGCCCGCGACCTGGCCACGACCTGCCGCGAACGCATGCAAACGCCCCGCGACGGCCAACCATCGAAGCCCGACGACCTGACGTTCATCGCCTATCGCCTGGGCGGCTCGAACCGCGATCAGGAAAACGCTCGCCACTAGCACTAGCAAGAGCGAAGCGTCGTGATCATCTCCGGCGAACCTTCTGCTCGCTCCGCGCGACAAGTTGCTCCGCCTCGGTGAGCAACCGAAAGCGTACGCGGTACGCTTGCTGTCTTTCGCCGGCCGCCTCGCGGTAGAGCTGCGCCAACTCCGCGCGGAGGGCCTCGGCGCTCTCGAACCCGTCAGGGATGGCATCCTCGTCCGTGAGCTCGACGATCTCGACGGGTTCGACGCTGAGCAC
>JALHLM010000315.1 GCA_022844585.1 Pirellulales bacterium
ACCACCGACGGATTGATCGTGCTCGACCAGATCAACGAGGAAGGCTGGGGCGTGATCAACCCGCGTGTGCGCGAGCGATTGAAGGAACTCGCCGCGCGGCACCCTGACAAGTTGATGTTCATCGACAGCCGCCGGCATATCGATCGCTTCAGCACCGGCGTGTTGAAGCCCAATCGCGTGGAATGCCTGCACGCGATGGGCCTGCCGACGCCGGCCGAAGGTGAAGCGATTCCGCGCGCGATCCTGGACGAAGCGGCGCGCGGCCTCGCGCAGCGGACCGGGCGGCCGCTGTTTTGCACGATGAGCGAAGAAGGCATGCTCGTCGTGCGACCGGACGGCGAGGCGACACGCGTACCTTCGTTCCCGGTGTCGGGACCGATCGATATTGTGGGCGCAGGGGACAGCGCCACGGCCGGCATCGTGGCGTCGCTACTTTCCGGCGCAACTCCGGTGGAAGCCGCGGCCGTGGGGAATCTGGTCGCATCGATTACGATTCAACAACTTGGCGCGACGGGCACGGCAACGCCCGAGCAACTCTTGGCGCGCGGGGCGGAAGCCGCACGTCTCACAGCGCCGGCGCAATGAATTGAAAGCCGACCATGGATCACGCCGCCTACGACCTGCGCGACGCTCAGCAGCGTTGCTTCGGCTTCGTGGGCTTCGCGTTTCTGTTCAGCTGGGCCGTTTGGGCTGGGCTGTGGGCGCCGGGCGTGCACCGCCTACCGATCGTGCCCACGGTGATCATGGTTGTCGGACTTTGGGGACCGGCGCTGGCGACGAAACTGACGCACGTGCTGTTTCGCCCGCGCCGTGCTGACGAGAAGTTAGAGCCGGAACAAGAGCCTGCGCCGCCACGGGCCTACTGGTTGGCGATCTTGCTGGTCGTGGCGTGCTGCACCGCGGCGCTCGGATTGTCGCACGCGATGGGCGGCTGCCGCATTGCCTGGAGTTGGCACCCGACCGGCGAGCCTCTGATATTTGTCGGCGGTACGGACTATTTGCCGATCGAATTCTACGATGTCTTGAACTACATCGGGTTGGCGGCTCAAACCATTGTTGCGGAACTGTTCTTCGCGTTCTTGGCCATGGTCATGATCGCAGCGGCAGAAATTGGTTTCCGTGGCTTATTGCTGCCGACGGTCGTACGCCTGGGCTTTCGCCCGTGGCTGGCAGCGGTGATCGTCGGAGCAATCTTGGGAGTCTGGCTGTTCCCGCTCGCGTGGCGCGGCGACCTGACCGGCTTTTATCCGGGCGAACCCCTGCGCGGCATGGTCGTCGTGCTAGCCGCCGCGACGGCCTGGGGCGTGCTGCTGGGCTGGGTTTACCTCCGTTATTCGCGACTCGGTCCGACCATTGCCGCAGCGACGTGCGTGGCTTGGTGGACGTGGTCGTTGCCGAATGTCTGCACGGCGTACGATCCGCTCCGCTACGCCGATCCTCGCAGTTTATCGTGCGCGGCAATCGTGGCCGCCCTGGCAGCACTGTTGTGGTATATCGCGCCGCCGTCAGCCGTTGGCCCGGCCGCCGATTGATCTTGAGCCGCCCTGGCGCAACGGGGAGAATTCCGCCTCGCTGCGGGGGCGGCACTCAGGTTCATGCGGTTATGCGAAATTTCCCATTCATGCGCTATCGCCCAGGCTGGCGCGCGATGACGTCCGCCGCGGCGGTTTCCGGTATGGCCGTCGGCGGCTGGTACTTGTGGACCAGCCCGCACGTCCTGGACCGCTGGGTACACTCGCAGATCGTCAGCTTGCCCGACGACGAACTGGCCCCCTGGATGTCCGGCCTGCTTGCGCGCGACGGCACAGTCGGCATTTCACTCGTCGTGGATGACTTAATGTCGACTCGTCCAACGGTGCGACGCGCCGCGAATCAGGCTCTGCGCATTGAGATCGACAGTTGGTCGACGACGAGTACGAGATTTGCGCCATTGCGCGCTACGGCGATGGCCGAAGCGATTCGCCAATTGCCGGACGCGACGCGGCACAGCGCCGGCGCTGAGCTGGCGGCGCGAATCAAATTGTGGGCGGACGGCGCGAACTGTCCCGCCGCGACGCGCGGTCGCATCGCCCTGGCGTTGAAAGACGTGGCGCCGCCTCCGGTTGTTCGCGAAGTTGCAACCTTGCGAGTTCCCGAAAGCGCGTCATCGGTAGTCGTTCAATCGAATCAATCGCCAGCGGCACAATCACCAACTACTGCAACGATGCAGTTTCCGATTTCGGTAGAAACTACTGCGAAATCGATACAAACCGCCAGCAAACAACCAAGCGTCAGCGCACCACGTTTGATCGTGCCACAAAACGAGCGCGCCGTACTCGATGCAGAACATGACGCCGATTGGGACCTCTCGCCGCTGCCGGATGAAGCGCAAACTGAACAAGCAGCGCCAAACGTGAACGTGCCGTTAGCCCCGTTGCCGCCTTCCGATCCAGAACGTGCCGAGGATCGAAAAACTTCCACGCGAGAGTTGATCTCCTCGCTCCATGGCGAGCGCCGCGAAGAAATCACCGCGGAACTGCGAGCGCGCGGGTTCAACGACGAGGCGATCGAGCTCGCCACGCATTTAAGCGCCCGCAATCGGAAGGAACGTCTGCAATGGACGTCGTCGTTGCCGCGCATCTCCAACATCGACGCCAAGGCTTGGCTGACCTGGATGACGGAAGACCCGGACGCGGAAGTGCGCCGCACGGCCGTGACACTACTGGGCACGTCGATTGACGAAGCGACGCTGTCGCTGTTCCGCAAACTTGCGGCCCGCGATCCGGATCAATCGGTACGCCGACTGGCCGCCGAATTGGTACGGCGGCAATAAGCACTTAGCGGCGCAACACGCCATCCGTCAGCACATCGACGCGTTCGGCCGTCAGTTGTTGCTTGCTGTACGTGCGGTTGTACGCGGCCACGCCGGTGATGCCGACTTGCTTGCCGACGTAGCTTCGCAAGTTCATGCCGGGCGTCGGCGTGACGAAGTACTTCACTTGGCGGTTTTCGTCGACCAACGCGAACAACGGCGCGCCGGGGCGGCGCGACATCACTTGCGTCAAGCGACCCACGCCGACGAAACCGAGTGATCTCGACGACGCGTCCGCCGCAGGTTGTTCCTGGGACGCTGGTTCCGGCTGCGCGGCGAGTTCTGGCGGAGCAACTTCGTCCCGCGGCGCGATCGGCCGCGATCGATTCATGCCCGAGGCTTTGACATCAGCGTGGCCTCGGGCGATGTCCTCGAAGCGAGCGATCTTCCTTAACAACAACCGGCTGCGGCCGCGCTCGACGGCCGTGGCGCTGCGTTCCAGCAGTTTTTCGGCGCGGCGGTTGATGTCGTCGAAGTCCCATCGGCTCGAGTCTTGCGCCACCATCTGCGAGAGCGCCAGTTCAATGGCGTCCAGCTCAGAACGCAAATTGCTGGAGCGCGTTGGGGGCGCGGCGGCGGGTTGATCGCGTTTCGCGGTGCGGACCGGCGGGGCTGCTTCCGCGGCAACCGGTTCTCGCGGCGCGCGGGTCGCCGGCGCAGCGCGGGTCGATGCTTCCCAGCCTTCTTCGCTGGGTTCGTTCGTGCTGGTTCGCGGCCGGCGGTTCGCGTCGATCTGGTACGTCGCCAATTGCGCGCCGCGAGGTTCGTAGGACTCGTCATCGTCAGCCAGCTCGGCCTCGTCGGCAATCGCCGGTTCGGCTTCCGCTTCATCCAGCGGGCGTTCTTCGCGCGTGACGGGCAACCTGCGCGGGCGCGGCGCTTCGACAGCGCCGTCGACGCGGCTTTCATGAATCCAGCGGAACTCGCCGGCCGGCGGGGCGATCATGTACCAGGTTTGCGACGAGTTCGGGCTTGTGACCGGCGCGGGTTCCAGCAGTTGCACCTGCTCGCCGCGCGATAAACGCACCTGCACCACGTCGCGATCAGGTGATTCCAGACTGCCGACGCGGGCGCCGACGTGATCTTCGAGAACTTCTGCCAGACCGTCGCCCGCGGGCTTCAAATAGCGCGAGCCGACCAGGCTGAAGCTTCCGTCCGGCGGTCGGATCGCCAGCCAGCCTCCTTGGTCGTGACGATAGACCTCGACCTCGGCGCCGCGATGCAGGCGGCCGGTCTCGTAATAATTGCGGCCCGGGCCGCTATGGACCGGCGCCCCGTCCTCCAACACCGTCACGGTGTAGGGAGACAGCTCTTCGCCACGGACCGAACTGGCCCAGGCGAGGGCGAAACCAAGGCAGATCAATAAGGGACTTCGCATACGTCCACTCCGGCTTCGCGCGGACCCCGGGCGAAGCGATTGAAGAAAATCCGGCGGCTTATAGCGGAAAGGGCCGCCTGGGTTCAAGAGCAAGCCGCGCCGTCGCCGGTTCGAAAGGTCGAAAATGCCTGCCTAGATAACGCACTCAACTTGCTCTACCATGGGCGTCGCGGCTCACATCAAAACCTCTGGCGATTCGATTGCGTGCCATGAAAGACATTGTGGCGTTGGTCTTAGGCGGCGGGCGCGGGACCCGGCTGTATCCGCTCACCAAATACCGCTCGAAGCCGGCGGTTCCGCTGGCCGGCAAGTACCGGTTGATCGACATCCCGCTGTCGAACTGCCTGAATTCCGGCGTCAATCGCATCTACGTGATGACGCAGTTCAATTCGGTCAGTTTGCATCGCCACATTCGCCGGACGTACACGTTCGACGCCTTCGGCGGCGGCTTCGTGGAAATCCTGGCCGCGCAGCAAACCAACGAAGCTTCGGACTGGTACCAAGGCACCGCCGACGCCGTGCGCCAGCATTTGCGTTACTTGCAGCAGCCGGGCATCGAGTACGTGCTGATCCTTTCCGGCGACCAACTCTACCGGATGAACTACGCCGACATGCTGGCCACGCACCAACGCAGCAATGCGGAAGTGACGATCGCCGCGTTGCCGGTCGACGAAGAAAAGGCCGCCGGTTTCGGCATCATGCGTTTGGACGATTCCGGTCGCGTCGTCGGCTTCCTGGAAAAGCCCACTACGAAGCAAGAACTGGAAATCGTGCGGACCGATCCGGCCTGGATCGACGCGCGCGGCATTCCCAGCCGCGGGCGCTCCTGCCTGGCGAGCATGGGCATCTACCTGTTCAATCGCAAAGTGCTGGTCGACGTCCTGGAGAAAACCGACTACCGCGACTTCGGTCGCGAGGTCTTTCCGGCCTCGATCCGCAGCCGGCGCGTGCAGGTCCATATGTTCGACGGCTACTGGGAAGACATCGGCACGACGAAGTCGTTCTACGAAGCCAATCTCGACCTGGCGAAGTTGCACCCGCCGTTTGATCTCTCTAGCGCCGACGCGCCGATCTATACCCGGGCGCGGTTCCTGCCGCCGTCGTCGATCGACGGGGCGACCATTCGCAATAGCCTGGTCTCGGACGGCTGCCGGATCGAAAGCGGCGCGACAATCGAAAACAGCGTGATCGGCCTGCGCTGCCGCATCGGCAAGAACGTGACGATTCGCGATTCCGTCGTGATGGGAAGCGACTTCTACGAAGCCGCGGAAACCAATCGCAGCGGCGCGCCGCCGCTGGGCATCGGCGAAGGAACGCTGATCGCCGGCGCAATCGTCGACAAAAACTGCCGCATCGGCCGCAACGTCCGCATCGCCAACCACCGTGGCGTGCAGACCTGCGAAGAAGTAAATCACGTCTCAGTCTGCGACGGCATCGTCGTCGTCGGCAAAGAAGCGATTCTGCCGGACGGCTGGGTGATGTAGGAAGCAGGCGACAGGGTATCGACGACGTCTAACGTTGGAAACGTCGACCAACGACGGCGAGCAACATGCCGCCGAGACCTAGCAAGATCGCGCTGCGCGGCTCCGGAACGACGCGAAAGTCAATCGATCCCCCGGTCACGGTCACGCCATCAGCCACCAGTTTATTGTTGGCGTCGTACACGCTGCCGCCGTCCCCTTCGATAGACAGGCTGCCGATAGTGCCGCGAGTTCCCGGAATATCGAGAAACAGATTGCCGAAGAACTTGGCGCCGTGCTGGCCGTACTCACGGCGAGGATCGTTGCCGACGGGCTCGAAGTAATTCGGATCGATGCCCACAACCATATTTTTTAGGTCGCCGGGCGTGCCGTAGTCGCCGTTGTCAGCCCACGTTGGTTTCATGGGACCTGGGCCATTGCAACAAGAGAGATCGGGATTCCACCCGGGCGCAATCGGCGACTGAATCACGCTTCCATTCAAATAGATATTGAACGCCGCATTGCCAAAGCCGAGTTGTCCCTCCTGAAGATCGGAGATGGTGAAGGTAAAGTCGACCTGCATGATGTACGGCGCCGTACTTGGCCGCAGTCGCGCCTTTCCGTTTTCGTTGATGTCAACTACCGTCTCGGTAACATCGTTGAACTGTGAATCGAACACCACAGCCAGTGTGGGCTTGATATGAATCACGGCCGCCTGCGCGGCGCCGGTCCAGAGCGCGATCGAAACGAACGCGAGCCACTTCATCGCAAAGACTCCCATCGAGTACTCCCAGCGATGCCGCCTCAGTGAGCGGCGACGTCCCGCGACGATGATCGTCGCGGGACGTTGCAAGATCTACTGTCGTCGAAAACGTCGACCCACCACGGCGAGCAGCGAGCCGCCTAGGCCCAGCAAGGCCGCGCCCGAGGGCTCCGGTACGACCTGGAAGTCAATCGCCCCGCCGGTCACCGTTACGCCGTCGGACACCAGTCGGTTGTTGGCGTCGTACACGCTGCCACCATCGCCCTCGATCTGCAGGTTGCCGAAGGCCATGCCACTTCCGGGCAGCTCAAAGTAAACGCCTCCAAAGAACTGTTCGCCGCTTCGGCCAAAATCGCGGCGGGGGTCGATAGCGACTGGTCCGAAGTCAGGCGGATCGGTCCCGATAATGATTCCCTGAAGATCGCCAGGTACGCCATAGTCGCCGTTATCCGCCCACTTGTTTTTCACGCCGCCCGGCAGCGCGCCGTTGCTGTCGACGGTCACCCCCGATTCGGGATTCCAGCCAGGCGCCACCGACGATTGGGTCAAATCTCCGCCCACGTCGATATTGAACGCCGCGTTTCCGAAACCGAGTTGTCCCGGCTGCAGATCGCTGATCGTAAACGAAAAGTCGACTTGCAACGTGTAGGGCTCAATGCTCGGCCGGAGACGTACCTGGCCCTGTTGATTGGAAATCATGGCGGTAGACGTGATATTGTTGAACTGCGAGTCGAGAACCGCGAACAACGTC
>JALHLM010000316.1 GCA_022844585.1 Pirellulales bacterium
TCCAACGGGGGGACTATCCTGAGTTGGCGCAACTCGGCGTCGAAGTCGTCCGCGGCGACATTCGCGACGAGGCCCAGGTCGTCGAGGCCTGTCGCGGCGTCGACACCGTCTTTCATGTCGCCGCCGTGGCCGGCATCTGGGGATCATGGCGGCACTACTACGAGATCAACACGCTCGGCACACAACATGTGTTGATCGGTTGTCGCAAGCATGGCGTCGCGCGGCTCGTCTTCTGCAGCAGCCCCAGCGTCACGTTTGATGGCGTCGATCAATGCGGCGTCGATGAATCCGCGCCGTACGCCACGCGCTGGTTGTGTCACTACCCGCATACGAAGGCCCTCGCCGAACAAATGGTCCTGCGGGCCAATCGCGAGAATGATCTGCTCACCTGCGCGCTGCGCCCGCATTTGATCTGGGGCCCGCGCGATCAGCATTTGATCCCCAGGCTGATCGATCGCGCGCGGCGCGGACAACTGCGCCGTGTGGGCGACGGCCAAAACTTGATCGACATGGTCTACGTGGAGAATGCGGCACATGCCCATCTGCTCGCGGCCGACGCCCTGCAACCGGGAAGCCCAGCCTGCGGGAAGGCCTATTTCATCAGTCAGGCAGCGCCAGTGAATTGTTGGGACTGGCTCAATGAAGTACTCGCCTTGGCGGATTTGCCGCCGGTCGCGCGATCCATAAGTGCGAAGGCGGCCTGGCGCGTTGGCGCCGTGATGGAGGCGGTCTGCTCGCTGCTTCGCATCGCCAGCGAGCCGCGGATGACGCGGTTCCTCGCCGCGCAACTGAGTACGTCGCATTACTTCGATATCTCCGCGGCGCGGCGCGATTTAGGCTATGCCCCGATTGTTTCGACTGCCGACGGGATGGCGCGACTTCGCGAGGAGTTGACGGCGATGCGCGCGAACCGATGATAGAGCGATGATGTCCGCCTGGCTGGGCGGGCCTTAGGCCTGTTAACCAAAATAGAGGACTGTGTCGATGAGCCGCGTGCCCACCGGAACGGAACTTGTGCGTCCGTTTATTCCCACCAAGGATTTCAATCTCTCCAAGCAGTTTTACGAAGCGATCGGCCTCGAGAAGGTCATGGACGGCGAGGTCGCCATCTTCAACGCCGGCTCGGGCGGCTTCATCCTGCAGCGACACTATCAAAAGGAATGGGCCGAAAATTGCATGATGCATTTGATGGTCGACGATCTCGACGCCTGGTGGGACCATCTGATTTCATTGGACTTGCCGTCTCGTTTTGGCGTGCCGACGCCGAAGCCGCCAGCCATGCAACCCTGGGGACTCCGCGTTGCCTACCTTGTGGATCCGTGTGGAGTACTTTGGCACATCGCCGAGCGGCCAAAGGGGGCGTTGCAAGATTAGCGAACCGTTCTTGGCTATAGAACTCCACCAAACCGCTCCAATTGGAATTGGTCTCCGAAATCCTCGTTACGTTTCACCATGCCTGAATACCGCTGGAATCAAACGGACCTCGCCGAAGAGTTCGATCGCGCCGCAGAGTACATCCATCCGCAATACCTGGCGGTGCAGGACGCCATTCTCGATCTGCTGGCCGAGGCCGGCGCGACGCGCGGCCTGATCGTCGACGCCGGCGGCGGCAGCGGGCGGCTGGCCCAACGCATTTTGGAGCAGTGTCCCGCGTCTCGCTTGCTCGTCGTCGACCAATCGGTAGCGTTCCTCGAGATTGCCGCGCGCCGCATGGCCCCGTTTGGTGCGCGCGGCGGCGTGCTCACGGCTCGGTTGCAGGAAGGTTGGACATCGCAGCTTCCCGAGCCGCCCGTGGCGATTGTCAGCATGTCGGCGATTCACCATTTGGACCCAGGCGAAAAGCGCGATTGCTATGCCCGTTGCTTCCGAGCCCTGGCGCCTGGCGGCGTGCTGCTGAACGGCGACGAAGTCCGCGACCCCATTCCGGCGGCCTATCGGCAGCACATGCTCAACTGGTCGACGTGGAAGAACGAGCAAATTGCCGCGGGCCGCCTCTCCGAAGCCATGGCCGAAAATTGGCGACGTTGGGAGGAACGAAATATCGTCCACTTCGACGCCCCCCGGAAAAGCGGCGACGACTGCCACGAGACGATCGAAGCCCAGCTAGGGTATTTCCGCGAGGCCGGGTTTACGCACGTCGATGCGCCTTGGGTCAGGGCCATGTGGGCGGTGCTGCGGGGCGTGAAGAGCGGGGCGGAGGAGTAAAGGAGTTACTTCTCTGCTGCGAGTGGCGGAAATGGCAATCTGCGGCGGTTGCGCGAGCTTGGCGCGCTTTCTTTGGCCGCGCGAGCCGCTTAATTTCTGGGGGAATCTTTCGATTTCCCAAAAAAGTGGTGTCTGAGGCGTCCGGATTGCGCGGAAAAAACGCTCTAAGCAATAGAATCGCCGCGCATCCTCGCCTCGCATGTCGAAATCCTGCACGCACCCCACCTGAAATCTGCCTTGCCCTGGTGAGTTGGCCGCCCAAATTGGCGCCGGCCTTCCCTCTGCACTGCCTCTTGGAGCGTCCTTCCGATGCCGAACTACCGGGTGCTGGTGAGCGGCGAGGGGCCGTGGATGGAATGGGAGGGGCGCCCGCAGGCGAGCGGGTTTAAGGTCCTTTGCCATGTTTGGGCGACCGATCCTGCCGTGGCGGCAAATCTTGCGGCGCAGGTCGTGCGCTCAGCGCCGGCGCTGACGGCGGAGGTTCCGGGCCGCCACCCCAACTCCGCCCCGGTCTTCATCGAAGAAATCGACGAAGCCCCGCCCGGCGAGAGCCAGGAAGCAGTCGCCACGTTTCGTTTCTTCCCGCTCAGTGGCGACGACGACGGTCGACCTCGCTCGTTCCTGGAGCGCTAGTGCTCCGTCAAAGTCAAAAGTTCAGGTCATCAAGACGCGCGGGTGGCTGGGGTCGAATGTACTCATTCGCCCCCAGATCTAGCGCGCTGGGGGCGCGCGAGTACGCTCGACCCCAGCCACCCACGCTTTCAAGCAACCCGAAAATCAGGCTTTGACAGTGCGCTCGTTTGTCGGCGCAATGGTTTCTGGCTGTGTCCGGCGATAAAATGGCGGGGAACAGCGGCGAGAACCGTTTCGAGGCCATTCGCGATGATTTCGTTCATCGTCCCTGCACACAACGAAGAGGCGCACATCGCCGCCACGCTCGGCGCGATACATGAGTCGGTGCGCGACATCGGCGAGCCCTATGAAGTGATCGTCGTGGACGACGCCTCGAGCGATCGCACTGGCACGATTGCCGCCGCCAAGGAAGCTCGGGTGATCCGTGTCGAACACCGGCACATTTCCGCCACGCGTAACGCCGGGGCGCGCGAAGCGCAGGGCGAGATCTTCTTCTTTGTCGACGCGGACACGCTGGTCAATGCCGAGGCCGTGCGGGCGTCACTTGCCGCGCTCCGAGCCGGCGCTGTTGCCGGCGGCTGCTTGTTCCGCTTCGACGGGGCCGTCCCGCTCTGGGTGCGGCTGGTCTATCCGCCTGGCGTCTTGGTTTCGCGTTGCTTTAAGTTCGTCGGCGGGTGTTGCCTGTTCTGTCACCGCGAATCGTTCGTCGAAGCGGGCGGCTTTTCCGAAGATCACTATGCCGGCGAGGAAATCGGCCTGATCCGCGCCTGGAAACGCCAGGGCAAATTCGTCGTCCCGCGCCCGACCGTCATCACTTCAGCCCGCAAGCTGAGGGCGCATTCGTTACTCGAAGTCCTCACCGCCGTCGGGCGGGCATTCGTCCGCCAATGCGGCAAGCCGAGCAAGCAGCGGGAAGGCCTCGACCTCTGGTACGGCGAACGCAGGCCGGACTTGTTGACGCCGCGCACTTAGTCAGCACTCCGCTGAAACTCAGACTTAACCGCGAAAAACGCGAAAGTGCTGCCCACCTTGATATCGACGACAACAATAGCGCCAGACTTTATTGCTTCCTGCCTTCCTTTTCGCGCCCTTTCGCGTATTTCGCGGTTCCAACAGAATCTGTCAGTCCAGATACCGCCGCGTCAGGTCGCTATACGCATCAATACGCCGGTCTCTCAGAAATGGCCAGTGCGTGCGGACGACGTCGACCTGGTCGAGGTTGCATTCGATAATCAACGTCTCCTCGCGATCGTGCGACGCACGGGCCAACACGTTGCCGTTCGGGTCGCTGATGAACGAGGCGCCCCAGAACTCGATATTGCCTTCCATGCCGGTGCGGTTCGGCGCGGCGACGAACACGCCATTGGCGATGGCGTGGCTGCGCATCATCGTTTCCCAGGCGGAGTGTTGGCTCACGCCGTATTCGGCTTTCTCGCTCGGGTGCCAACCAATCGCTGTCGGATAAAATAACATCTGCGCGCCGGCGAGCGCCGTCAATCGCGCCGCCTCGGGATACCACTGATCCCAGCAAACGCACACGCCGATACGCCCGAACCGCGTGTCGAAGGCGCGAAAGCCGAGATCGCCGGGAGTGAAGTAGAACTTCTCGTAGTACAACGGATCGTCCGGGATGTGCATCTTGCGATACAGCCCGACCTGCGAACCGTCGGCGTCGAATACGACCGCGGTGTTGTGATACAAACCGGCCGCGCGCTTTTCGAACAGCGAACCGATCACCACCACGCCGTGCTGTTTGGCAGCGGCCGCGAGCGCCTCGCTGGTCGGACCGGGAATCGCTTCCGCCTGCGCGAACATGCGATGGTCTTCGGTCTGGCAGAAGTACAGCCCGGCGAAGATCTCCTGCAAGCAGACGATCTGCGCGCCAGCGGCCGCCGCTTCGCCAATTCGCGCGAGCGCCTTCTCGACGTTGGGCCCTTTGGCTTCAACGCACTTCATCTGCACGAGCGCGACCTGGACTCGCGCTGGGACCTCGGTGGGCATGGCGATTCCCTGAAACGAAGCGGCACATCAGCGGTGAGACGCTTGATGGTACCGGCCGAAGCGACGCGGGTGAAGCCGCCGCAGAGCCGCGAATGATCGCAGATCGTTCAGGCGCCCGGCTGCGCGACGGCGGTGGATCCGGCCGGAGCGCCAGGAAGTTTGATGAGCGCCTCCGGGGCTGGCTGCGCGCTGTCCACGCGTACGGAACGCGTCTTCTGCCGCCCGCGAGTCGCCTGGCTCGCAGCCGCCTTGTCCAATTCTTCCTGGTACCGCGCGGCTTCGACGTCGCTGGGGGCCGCGGCGCGCCAGTCCCGGAGCACCGGCCTGGCTGCGTCCGCCTGACCGAGGGCCAGCAGGCCGATGGTCAACCACCGCAAGCAAATCGGATCATGGCAGCCGGCCTCATGGGCAGTGCGCAGATACCCCAGCGCCGGAATCCAATTCCCCTGCGCCGCGAGGCAAGCGCCGCGAACGCCGATGCGCAACGCTTCGACGCCCGAGCCGTCTTGCGCGACACTGGCCGTCGCCGCCAACGCTTCGGAGTCGCGCCCGAGTTGCACGAGCAGTTCCAACTTACGCCGCGCCAGCGAGGCAACCTGAGGGAATCGCTGGCAGGCTTGATCGAGCACCCGTAGGGCACGTTCGTGCTCGCCGCGAAGTTGCAACAACAGGCTCCAGCTCACCGCGCCGATCGCGGGCAAATCGCGCAGATGAATTGCCCGAGGCTCGACCTGGCCAATCTCAAAGGCCGCCTGGAAGGACCGACAGGCCAATTCGAGATGATCTTGTTGTTGGAGATACGCGCCCATTGCACAGAGCAATTGCGCGTCAAAGGGAAAAGTCTCGAGCGCTTCCAGGCAGACGGCCAATTGCTGGCGCCGGTCCGATTCATCGCCACGGAACAGCCCTAGCAGGCCGTAGTAGGCGATCAACATGTCCAGCGACCCGCGGTCCGCCAGGCGCAGGGCTTGGTAGTAATGCTGCGTAGCACGATTGCGATCGCCCAACGTGGCGTGTGCCTCGGCAGTGGCGACGAGCGCGCGGGGACTCATGCCGTGTTGCTGTGTGTCCAGGGTCGCCAAGTGCAATAATCGCTTGGCCTTCCACTCCGCCCGGGCAGAGTCTTGCTCCGCAGCGGGCATGGCAATGCGCCAGTCCGAAATCTCTGCGCGCAGCTGCAACGCTTCAATAGCCGGCAGCGCGGACTCACGGACGTTGCCGCTGAAACACAAACCTGCGCATTTGGGAAGCAAACGCGCCTCGGCGACTTGTTCTCCGCTGACGTCGGGAGCGCTAGCGGGAAAATCGAGCCAGCACAGATAGGCGGTATCCGGCGCGGGATGGGTGGTCAGCCACTCACGAATTCCCGACGCAGTCTCCGGCGAGAGCGTTTCGCCAGCTTCGAGAAACAGGACCCAATCTCCATTGGCCTTGGCGATCGCTTCGTTCCGAGCGCCGGCGGGATCGTCCGGGTTGTGCTGCAACAGTTGCACACCGCCGACCCCGCTCAAACCATGCGGCTGACCGCTGATGTTCACAATGATCGTTTCGTCGGCCGCGGGCGCCACGCTGGCCAGCGTGGCCTGCAGGTCCGCTCCGGCGTCGTTGACCACGACGGCGGCCGTTAAGCGAGATCGAAGTGTCGCGGAAATGGTCATGTGCCCTCCTTGGCACGGGCCGCGCCGTTCCAGCGCAATCTGATCGGGGGCGGGAGCTTAGCAATCTCGCGACGCGGCCAAAAGAGCACTTGCAAACGGAAAAAAAGCCGGAGGGATGGTTGACGCTGGGCCGCCGATGGGCCGATGAAGTTTTCTACGTGGCGTTCCCGTGCTGCACGATCCTGGGCGCACCAGCGCCCCAACCTTCATTCCGTCGCGACCATGGCTTCGAGCGAAAACATCCTGGTGGAAATGGAGCGTCTGCAGGACGACGTCCTCTCCCGTCTGGATGAGCTGAACGCTCGCGTCGAGGCCTTGCTGGCATCGGAAACTGTTTCGCCAGCAGGACTTGCGGTGGTCCGCATGGCCGCAGACGCCGCTGCGTAGAGTCCGCAACTTGAACGACATCTCGTCGTCAATTTCTTGCCGGCTGCCCTTCAGGCCGCTTTTTCTAGGTCGCCACTGGCCACCTTGACTGACATCCGTCGCGTCACCAGGACGCCTAAACTAGCAGTAACTTCATAGCATTTATGAAGTTATTCGCATGAATAAAAAATCCTGGAAAAAGATCGATAATACACAGTTGGATATGGAAAAACTCTCAAAAATGATTAAGTTATGTGAGTAAGTCCCTGCAATCCCTGCAAGCCACATAGCCAGCAGGGTTGGGACGAGCTTG
>JALHLM010000317.1 GCA_022844585.1 Pirellulales bacterium
TCTCGTGACGTTGGCCGCGCTGTTTTACAACCTGATGCACGACGGGTTGCACCGACTGGACTGGGCGTTGCTCTCTTCCTTTCCGTCGCGCTTTGCGGAACGCGCCGGCGTGCTTTCCGCCTGGGTCGGTTCGTTGTTGATCATGTTGGTCACGTCCCTGTCGGCGATTCCGCTGGGCGTCGCGGCGGGCGTGTATCTGGAGGAGTACGGCAAGAAGAATTGGCGCACCACGTTGATCGAATTGAACATCGCCAACCTCGCGGGCGTGCCCTCGATCATCTACGGGCTGATGGCGCTCGGGCTGTTCGTGTACTTGCTCGGTCTCGGGCGCAGCATTCTGGCCGGCGGACTGACGCTGGCTTGCCTGATTCTACCCATCATCATCGTCGCCACGCGCGAGGCTCTGCGCTCGATTCCCCAAGAGATCCGCGAAGCCGCCTACGGCATGGGCGCGTCGAAATGGCAGGTGATTTGGCATCACTTGTTGCCATACTCCACGGGCGGCATTTCCACCGGCATCATCATTGGTCTTTCGCGCGCAATCGGCGAGACGGCGCCGTTGATCACGATCGGCGCATTGACGTTCATCGCCTTCCTGCCGTTCAACACTGCCAGCGAACTGGTGACGCTCCGCTGGCTGGACAACCAGTTCACCGTGCTGCCGATTCAGATGTTCAATTGGGTCTCACGCCCTGGCAAGGAATTTCAGGCCAACGCCGCCGCCGCGGGGCTGTTGTTGATTGCGATCACTTTGTCGATGAACGCCGTGGCGATCGTCGTGCGATATCGCATGCGAAAACGCATCAAATGGTAAGAGATTCGCTATCATGAGCACTGCCTACTCTGAACTGCCGGCGAACCCGCCCCCTATGCCCAGCGAACAACGAGCCCGGCCGACGGAACATCGCCCCACGGCGGCGGCCGAAACGCCTGCGCCGGTCGTGGCCCCGGCAATCAAGGCGGAGGTGCGGGACCTGAGCTTTTACTATGGCAACGTCCGCGCACTGAAGAACATCAACCTGCAGTTCCTGGAGCGCCAGGTCACGGCCATCATCGGGCCGTCCGGCTGCGGCAAGTCGACGTTGCTCCGCTGTTTTAATCGGATGCACGACTTGTATCCCGGCAATCGCTACGAAGGGCAGATCTTGCTGCAACCGGATGGCGTGAACATCGTCTCGCCGGACGTCGATCCGATCGAAATGCGGATGCGGATCAGCATGGTCTTTCAGAAGCCGAATCCGTTTCCCAAATCAATCTTCGAGAACGTCGCCTTCGGATTGCGCTTGCGCGGCGAAGACAAGGCGACGATTAACGCCAAGATCGAGCAGGCGCTCCGCTCCGCGGCGCTTTGGGATGAAGTGAAGGATCGCCTCCATCAGCCGGCGTATAAGCTCTCTGGCGGACAACAACAACGGCTTTGCATTGCCAGATCGTTGGCCACCGATCCGGAGATCTTGTTGCTTGACGAACCGACCTCGGCCCTTGATCCGGTGGCGACGTCCAAAATCGAAGAGCTGGTCGCCGAGCTGCGCGATCACGTCACGATCATCGTCGTCACGCACAACATGCAACAGGCCGCGCGGATTTCCGACTATACCGTGTTCCTCTACATCGGCGAACTGGTCGAAGTGGACCGCACGGAGCACATCTTCAAGAACCCCGCCAACAAGTTGACGCAAAGCTATATCACGGGGAGTTTTGGGTAGGGCTGGCGAGGGTTTGAAGTTTTCAGTGGTGCTGATTCCGCCGCCGGGTCGCGCAATCGAGACGCTATTTGCGACCTACACTTCCCAGGGCGATTCCTCCGCCGGGCGCGGCTGCGCGCTTTGGGATCGTCTCGTTGTCTTCCCTCCGGGCGTCTTGAGATTGTTGCCGTGAACGCTATCTCCTCCCCCCAGCCGGCCCCGCGAATTCGTGAGTTGGACGGGCTGCGCGGGTTGGCGGCGTTGAGCGTGGTGTTTTTTCATTTCACGCTCCGCTTCGGGCAGCTCTTCGGCGCGCCGGAAGGGCTGTGGTTCGATTTTCCGCGCGGCGACTACGGCGTGCAGTTGTTCTTCATGATCAGCGGTTTCGTCATCTTCATGACGCTGGACCGCACGCGGACGACGACCGATTTTGTGGTCGCTCGTTTCGCGCGGTTGTATCCGGCGTATTGGGCGGCGATGCTGCTGACGTTCACCGTGGTCTCGCTGTTCGGGCTGCCGGGACAAGAAGTCGGCCTGCGCGATTTTGTCGTGAATCTCACGATGGTGCAATCGCTCCTGCACGTGCCGCACGTGGACGGGGCCTATTGGTCGCTGCAGGCGGAGATTCTGTTCTACGCCGCGATGTTGTCGCTATGGCGTTTCGGATTTCTGTCGAACGCCATCTGCACGCTGTCGATCTGGCTAACGGTTGCCGTGGCAGTGCAATGCGCGGCGTGGTGGTTGCCGGAACAGCTCGCCGGCGCCCTGGGGCCAGTGCTCACGCTCGGCAGTTTGCGATTCATCCATCTCTTCATCATCGGCATGGCGCTGTATCAACAGCGCGGCGTCGTGGCGATCGATCCCGGCTGGCTGCTGCTGGTCGTCGCCTGCTGGTTCTGGCATGCACTGGTCGACGCCCCCGCCGGCGCGGCGCTCGTGGCGGCCTTCACGGTCGTGATGTATCTGGCGACCGCGGGGCAAGTCCCGTGGCTCGCCAGCCGGCCGCTCGCATACCTGGGCGGCATCTCCTATACGCTGTATCTCGTGCATCAGAACGTGGGCTACGTGATCATTCGCACGTTGAATGGCTGGGGCCTGAACGCCAACGTCAGCCTGCTGATCGCCGTAGGCTGTGTGATGGGGCTGGCGATCGCCTTGTCGCGCTACGTGGAACGCCCCGCGCTGGCGGCGATCAAGTCGCGCTATGCCGCCTGGCAAGCGACGCCGCGCCGGCCGTTACGATTGCCCAAGCGACGACGCCATGGCTCGGCTGGGTGCTAAGTCGCTTAGCACCGCGGCTTGCTCGGTTGAGCGTCGGCTGAAATACGGATTGAACAGTCCTCGCTCCATGTTGGCGAGCAAGCGTTCTGGTTCGACGACCGCGTAGTTCTGAATCGCGCCGCGCTCGCGCAATACTCGTGGCAACCCTCGTAGTGCATCCCATTTGCTGCGCAGGATCACGCGGCCGCGGCCTTGAAGCGCGAACCAGAGGATCGTCGCCAAGTTCCAGGCCAGGTGTTGCGCCAGATGACGCCACAGCAGCCGCGCCGGTGTGTTGCGGATGAACGTCCAGACGAGATTGCGATGCCCGTGGTAGATCGCGAAGTCGCTGCGCGGACCGCTCGAAGCGCCGCCGACGTGCCGCGCTACCGCGCGCGGAACATGCCAGATGCAATGTCCGCGCAGGCGCAGGCGATAACTCAGATCGACGTCTTCGAAATAGCAGAAAAACGACTCGTCGAAACCGCCCACGTTCAACACCGCGTCGCGACGATACAGCGCCGCCGCCGCACAGGCGGAGAAGACTTCACGCGGACTTTGGGCCTCTCCCAGCGGATGCAGCGCCGCCACTTGTCCATGTCCCACTCGCCAGGCCGCGCCGCACGCGTGGTAGACGTCGCCTGCGCCGTCCAGCCGGCTGGGATCGTGGGCGGAGATCAACTGGCTCGACAGCGCCGCGCAATTTGGCAACGACTCCGCGGCCGACAACATTTGCGCGAGCCAATGTCGGCCCGGCATCGCGTCGGAATTGAACACCGCCACCCAGCGGCAATCGTCGGCCTCGCGCATCGCCGCATTGCAGGCCGCCGCGAAGCCGCGGTTGTGGGCAAAGCGACGGACTTCCACTTCTGGAAACTGCTCTCGAATGCCGTCGCAGGAACCATCCTGGCTGGCATTGTCGAACAGCAGGATGCGCTCGGGCGCCATGCTCTGCCGGCAGACGGCTCGCAAGCATTCCCGCAACCGAGGGCCGCCGTTGTAGTTGACGATCGCGATCGCCACGCCTTGCGCCACTTTGCGCGGCGAACGTGCGTCCGACCTGGCAACGCGAGACTTGATGAGTGGCATGGCTTCCTTTCCACGACAACGCGTCGACGGCTTCAACGCGTCATGGCTTGGCGCTCGACCGCAACGCGTCCACCGTCACCACGGGCGTCTGACTCTGGCAACTGCCGCATGCGCTCCCGCAGCCGGATTTTCCGCGGCCAGCAATGATTTGCCAGGCACGCCAGGCCAAATGCGCCGCACATGCCGCGACGATCAGCGCGACGATCAGTTGTTGCCAGACGAGCGACATGGCGAGTGATTCGATAGGACGGATTCTGTACCAGATTTCATTCTAACGCACCATTTGCCTGTCGGCGACCCACCGCCGTCCGCCGGAGCCGTGCCTCACGACCGAAACTCTAGCCTTTCGTACTTCATCCGACTATTCGTCCTGCTCACGCACCACGGTCTCGGCGATCTGCGAAATGAACAGCGCCCCTTCACAGACGTCCACATCGCCGCGATAAATCCCGGGAGACTCGGCCCGCAAAGTGAAGACAAAATCCCGGCTCTCGCCGGGCGGGATCGATGCGTCGAACGTGTAGCTCTGGCTATTGTCAAACGGCACGTGCGTCGACGATTTCGCCTCCGGCGACACCGACGTGATGGTAAACCCCGCGAGGTATTCGTCGGCGATGTCGATATCCGCGAGCTCCAGATTTTCGCCGGTGCGCTCATTTCTGACAATCACGCGCAAATCGAAGGTTTCACCGACGACGACTTCGGTCGGACTATCAAGCTTGACCGCCACGCCTGACACATCCTGCACGAGATAGGCGAATAGCACGACGAGCCCGATCAACATCGCGCCGCCGAATAGCACGAGTATGCCGCAGCCAATAGCAAGGATTCGTTTGGAAGACAGTGGTTTAGACCCTAAGGGATGGAGTGATTGTCCGCCGCCAAGGCCAGCGCCCCGTAGACCACCATTTCTTCGCCGAGGCCGGCCGGGACGATGCGGTAGCGGTCGAGGAATGGGGGAAAAACGTACTGCGCCACGTGCTCGCGGACCGGGCGGAGCATTTCTTCGCCCAGGAGCGCCACGCCGCCGCCGATGACGACGACCTCGGGGGCGACGAGCGTGATCGCCTGCGCGATGCCCCAACCCAAGGCCTGCCAAGCGTGCCGGAGGATGTCGGCGGCGACGCCATTACCATCGCGGGCCGCTTCCGCGACAAGTTTTCCGGTCACCGCTTCAAGTTGCCCGCCCGCCCGCGCGAGCAGGTCCGCCTCGAACTCTTCGCTGGCGGCTACCGCGGCGGAAAGTCGGCGTTCGCGTTCGGAACGATTCACCGCACCGGTTTGAATCGCTGCGTCGAACCGCTGGGCGACCGCGCCGGAGAGCAAGGCCTGGGCTTGCGCGGCGATGCCCCAGCCGCTGGCGATTGACTCCACCGTCATGTCGGGCTGATCGGCGTGGAGGCCGGGCCGCAGATGCCCGATCTCGGCGGCGCCGCGTCCGCTGCCGGCGTGAATGCGGCCGTCGATCACCAGGCCGCCGCCGATGCCGCTTCCCACGGTGACATAGAACACCGGGTTCGAGCCGCGCCCGGCGCCGAACCGCGCTTCCGCGAGCGCCGCCGTGTCGGCGTCGTTCCGCAAACAGGCAGGCAGGCCCAACGTCTGTTGGCACCATTCGCTGAGCGGAAAATCATCCCAGCCGTCGATCTGATGACTCTTGATCGTACGCCCGGTCCCAATGTCGACTGGCCCGCCGAACCCGATTCCCACGCCGCGCAACGAATAACGCGAGGCGAATTGATCCGCGGTCGCCGCGATCTGCTCGCGAATGCCGGCGGCCCCGCGCGCCGGATCGACGGTCAGCCGCTGTAGCGCAACGGCCTGAGCACTCCGCCCATCCCCCACGCCCAACTGCAACTTCGTCCCGCCGATTTCAATGCCGAGAAACATAGGGAGAGGCTAGCGGATTGGCGTGGTGAGGTGAAGGGGCAGTTGTTAAATGTCGAAGGTCTAAATCCGAATGCCGAATCAAATTCGAATGACGGAATGACGAATGCTCGCGTGCAGGGTCCATTCGACATTCGGACTTCGTCATTCGGATTTGATTCGACATTCGGATTTCGACATTCGTCATTCCTCGTGTATGGCTCCTCCTACAGGATCGGCGAGAATAGTCGGCACGTGTTTTCCATCAGCTTCTGGAAGGCGCCGCGCTGCGAGAACTTATCCAAGAGCACTTCGTCGGAGCGGCGCAGGTCGCGCTGGAAGGTTTTTGCCAGCGACGCGAGTTCCGGTTCGCTGTGGAGCACGCAGACGTTTTCGAAGTTCAATTGCAGGCTGCGCCGGTCGAGATTCGCCGTGCCGACCCAGCCCCAGGCGTCGTCGATCAGCATCATTTTGGCGTGCATCATGCCGCGGCGATATTCATGCAGGTGAACGCCTTCCGCCAACAAGTCAGTCCAGTAATACCGCGCGGCGTAGTCGGCCAGGCGATTGTCCGATTTGCGTGGGCAGATGATATGTACCTCGACGCCACGGCGCGCCGCCAGATTGAGCGCATCGAGGATGCCCGTGTCCGGCACGAAGTACGGCGTCGCGATACAGAGCCGCTTTTTGGCCGTGGTGAGCGCCGCGAAGATCAATTCACGCAACGTGTTGATCGTCTGATCGGGACCGGAATCGACGACCTGAACGACGGAATCTCCCTCCCGCGCGAGCTCGGGAAAATAGCGATCGGCGTCGAGCAGTTCCTGTGCGGAAAAATCCCAGTCTTCGGCGAACACGCTTTGCAGCGCCGCGACGGCGGGACCTTCGAGCCGGACCAGGTTATCGCGCCAATGCCGGAACCAGCGGCTTAGCCCCAGGTATTCGTTGCCGATGTTCATCCCGCCCGTGAAGGCGATGCGGCCGTCGACGACGACCAGTTTGCGGTGATTCCGCATGTTGACCTGAAATCGTCGCCGGAACAGGCTGATGCCGAGGAACGCCGCCGAGCGCCCGCCCGCCTTGTGCAACGGCTTCAAGAGCCGGCTCTTGAGCGTCCAGGAACCCAGCGCGTCATACAGAAAACGAACCTCGCAACCCTGCCGCGCTTTGCGCGTTAGCAGCGCCAGCAGCTCGCGCCCGGTGTCGTCGGGTTGGACGATGTAATACTCCAAGTGTATATGATCCTGGGCCTCGCTGATCGCCTCC
>JALHLM010000318.1 GCA_022844585.1 Pirellulales bacterium
ACGGAGACGATGACTTATTGGGACGCGCTCCGGGCGCTGACGCTTCCGGCTCTATATTGTCCGTCTGTTATTTATTCGCCACGTCCCAGCACCGCGCGGTTGAGCGGATCCGCGATCGTCATACCGCCGTCGACGACGAGGGTTTGGCCGGTGATCAATTGCGATCCCGTGATCAAGCTCAAGATCGCGGCCGAAACATCCTCCGGCGTGCAAACGGCGCGGAGCGGGTTGGTGTTTTCGCAGCGTTGTTTGATCACTTCATACGCCCGGCCGAGCCCTTGCTCTAGCCAACGCCCCGCGATGAAGCCTGGCGCCACGGCGTTGATGCGAATTTTCGGCGCGAGCGCTCTGGCAAGCGAGATCGTCATGTTGATGAGCGCCGCCTTGGATGCCGCATACGGGACCGAGCTACCAGTCCCGGCGATGCCGGCGATGCTGGCCACGTTCACCACACAGCCGTTCGGCGAATCTTGCAGCCAGGGATGCGCCGCGCGAATGCACTGGAAAGGGCCTTTGAGATTGACCGAGAGGATGCGATCCCAATCGGCGTCGGTGACGCGTTCGAGATCAGCGTGTGTGACGAATGTCGTCGTGCCGGCGCTGTTGACCAAGATGTCGAGACGTCCGAAGGATTCCGTGGCGGTTGCGATCATCGCGCGGCACGCGGCGTCGTCGGACACGTCGGCGGCGAAGGCCATCGCGCGGACGCCGAGCGATTTGGCCGCGGCCACGACTTCGTCGGCCGCTTCTCGCGAGCGGTGGTAGTTCACCATGACGTCGCAGCCGAGCCGGGCTAGGTCCAAGGCCGTCGCGGCGCCAACTCCGCTGCTGCCGCCGGTGACGATGGCGGCCTGTCCTCTCAATTCCATGCTGTCTCCCTCGTAAATCCAAGCGAGAGGCCATCGTAGAAGCGGATTTTTCGCCGTACAAGTGCCGCGAGCGCGGACGCTTACTCCGGCTCGCGGACGACGGCGAACGTCACGCGCCAAATGCCGAGCGCCGCGCACGACTTGAGAATTGGCTCGACATGCCGGTACGGTACGCGGCGGTCGGCCCGAATGCGGACTTCCAGTTCTCCCGGACTTTTCGATTGTTCCGCCTTGAGCTCACGGGCCAATTTCGCGGCGTCGATTGCCCGTGCGCCCAGCGATAGTTGGCCGTTCGGCAGCACTTGCAAGACGACGCGCCGCGGGACGGGTTCTGGCGGTTGCCGCTCGCCAGTGGTGGCGGCCGGCAAATCCAGCTGCAGTTGGACTTCCTGGCGGGCCAAGTGACTGGAAAGCAGGAAGAAAATGATCAGGTTGAATACAACGTCGATCATGGGCGTCATGTCGAATCCGAGACTCCGGCGGTTTTGGCTGGTCGGAATTCGCATGAATAAAATGCTAGAAATGGGATGCGTAATGGCGCGGCAGTTGCTGCCAAGTTAGGCAAGTAAAAAAGCCAGCAAATGGCGCGAACTCCCCCTAACGGGTCACGGGTCGATGCCCTCAAAGGTGTAAAGAATGCCTATAAACCGTTGCAGGGTCAGAAGTTTTCGCCAGGAAACCGCGCCAAGATGCTTCAATTAGCCGATGCTGAGCGATATAGTAGTACCTGAGTTGACCCGCTGCCCAGTACTTTTCCCTTATCACGCGGTCTCGTTTTTGCCGCATTGTCAGCTCGGCGTATTGGACGGACGCCGTTAAGCAGTTCCTGGGTTCCGAAAGCATTGCGCGATGGCTCGATTCGAGAGCAAATCGAAAGTCCCCGCCGGCAAGTTCCTGGAACTTGCCGGGAAGAGCAATCTCGCCCCAGCGGAAGCGCTCAAGCAGGCCGTCGAAGAACTGAAGGCCCTTAACTCGGGACAACTTCCAGAAGACGCTGGCGAAATTGGCGGCTTTTTGATCGATCGCGGTCTGCTGACCCCCTGGCAAGTTGAGAAGCTGCTCGAGCTGCGCCATCGTGGGTTCTTTCTCGGCAAGCACAAATTGCTCGGGCACCTCGGCACCGGCGGCATGAGCACCGTCTACCTGGCCGAGCACACTTTGATGCATCGTCGCGACGCCATTAAGGTGTTGCCGGGGCATCGCGTGGAGGACTCGTCCTATCTGGAGCGCTTCCATCGCGAGGCGTACGCGCTTACCAAACTCGATCATCCGAATATCGTCCGCGTCTATGACGTGGGCAGCGAAGTTGGCACGGGCGGCGCTGCTCGCGAAGTGCACTTCATCGTGATGGAGTATATCGAAGGGCAAGACCTGCAGCGGCTGGTGGACGCCGCGGGCGTGATGCCCTACACGACAGCGGCGAACTACATCGCTCAGGCCGCCGATGGCCTGGCCCATGCCCACGAGGCGGGATTGATCCATCGCGATATCAAGCCCGCGAACTTGTTGGTGAACCCCAAGGGGGTCGTCAAGATCCTGGACATGGGGCTCGCCAAGTTCGAGGAAGACGAGAAGAAGGCCTCGCTGACCGTCGCGAATGACGAAAACGTGATGGGCACGGCCGACTACCTGGCGCCGGAGCAAGCGCTCGACAGCCATACCGTCGATTCCCGGGCCGATATTTATAGCCTCGGATGCACACTGTACTTTGTGCTGACGGGGCATCCGCCGTTTCCCGACGGCACGTTGCCGCAACGGCTGATGATGCACCAGACGAAGGAGCCCGGAGCGATCACGAAGGATCGTCCGGACTGCCCGCCGGAGTTGATCGCCATCTGCAAGAAGATGATGGCGAAGCGAACCAAGGACCGCTATCAATCGGCGGCCGAGGCCCGGGACGCACTCTCGGCCTGGCTGGCCACGCAGGGCGAATCGGCCGGCGCGGGTGGGTCGTCGGATCGTTTGGCGCAGCTCATCGCGCAGGCCGCCAAGCCGCCCGACGCGACGGGCGCGCCGCCACGCAAAAAGAAGGGGCGAGGTTCCAGCACCGTCGTGCCGCGACGGAAGGAATACACCGTCGACGAGTTGATCGCCCTCACGGACACCGATGCTGATCTCAATCGCCCCACGGTCAAGGAAAGCCGGCCGCTCAATCAAATCATCACCGGCAGCCGCCCGAACCTGGAAGGGGACTCGCAAGGTCCTCGCTCCAGCGTTGGATCAGGCATCAATCCAGGCAATGAATCGACGGTGGTCAAGCGCCGCGACTACGAAGACATCCCGGCAGTGCAGATTAAGCAGGACAACTGGACGGCCCTCTTGCAGGCCGAAAAGAGCGCTCAGCGGGCCGAGCAGACCGAGGAAAAAACGGAGCTCGAAAAGAAAGAAGACGCCGATCAGGCGACTTATCTCATCATCGCCGCGATCGCCGGCGCAAGTATCTTGATCATCGGCGTGGTTGCCGTGATCGTGATGCTGACGGGCTAGCCGTCTCTCGATGCGGACTCTCTGCCGCTATGTACCGTTACCGCTACTTCCACCACATCAGACGTTGCATCCAGCCGGTCTTGGGCGGCGGCGCCGGCAATGCTTGCCCGCCCGGCGGCAGCGTTTCATATTGTCTGCCCGGCATTGGCGCTGGCTGTGGCGGCGCAGGGAAGTTCGCGGGCGGAGCGCTCGGAACAATCGGCGTGGTCACTGGCGACAGGCCAGGCTGCGCGACTGCGGGAACACCGGCCGACTTCCCGCCGCTTCGCAACTCGTTCGCGCGAGCCAATAGCGCGTCGGTCGGCACGATGATCTGCGGCGTGAGCGTGAAATCGACGACGCGCTCGTCGCGGATTTCCCACGGCCAGAGATTCTCAGTAACAAAATCGAGCCCGGGGAACTCATACCAAGGCGGCCAGAAGTTCTGCTCGGCCGTGTAGGTCTGATAGCCGTCCGCTTCGAGGCGAATCCGGCGCGTGCCGTAGTAAATGAAGTCCGTCGAAACCGGTGTGCGGCCGATCTCGTAGTTGTCGACGTAAACCAGCGCGCCAGGAGGATTCGTGCGAATCGTCATCCGCCGCTGCACACAGCCGGTGAGCGGAGCGCACGTCACGATCAGAAGTAGAATGCTCTTCCACACTAGCCCGACGCGCAAGCGAGGGGGAGTAAGCGTCGCAGCTTTTGCAACGTCTACTCCCCCTCGCTTGCGCGTCGGGCTAGTGGGTTCGATGGATGGCAATGGATTTACTCCGGGCGCTTCCGGCTTCAATAGGGGCGGGAGTATAGTGACGCCGCCGGGGCCGTTCCAGGTCAGGTTCGTAGCGTGAAGCTAGGCAAATGCGGCAAACGGACGAGTTTTTCTCATGAGCAATACATCGATAGACCGTTGGGCAGCCTTCCGCGTGGAAATGCCGGTCACCAAGACCTGGGCCTATTTCGACCACGCCGCCGTCGCCCCGCTCTCCGGCCGGGCGCAACGGGCGATTCTGGCCTGGGCGGAGGAATATGCCGCGAACGGCGATGCGCATTCGACCACGTATTCGCGCGAAGTGGGGCGCATCCGCGAACTGGGGGCGAAGCTTTTGGGCGCTCCGAAAGAGGAAGTCGCCCACGTCGCCAACACCACCGCCGGCATCAACCTCGTGGCGGAGGGATATCCCTGGCGACCGGGCGATAATGTCGTCTTCCCCGCGAATGAGTTTCCGGCCAATCAGTATCCCTGGATGAACCTCGCCGCGCTCGGTGTCGAAGCGCGGCGCGTGGAATGCCCCGATGGCCGCATCGACTGGGGACGCATGGCCCAGGCTTGCGACAGTCGCACGCGCATTATCGCATTGAGCTGGGTCGGCTATGCGACCGGCTACCGCGTGGACCTGGACGAAGCGGTGCAATTCGCCCGTGAGCGCGGGGCGCATCTGTTCGTCGACGCGATTCAGGGCCTTGGCGTGTTCCCGATCGACGTGCAGCGCACGCCGATCGATTTTCTCGCCGCCGACGGCCACAAATGGCTGCTCGGCCCCGAAGGCGCCGGGCTGTTCTATCTACGGCGCGAACATCTCGATTTCCTGCGCCCGATCAATCTCGGCTGGCACAGCGTGGCGCATTCGTCGGACTACGCGCGAATTGAACTGAACTTGCGCGCGAACGCGGCGCGTTACGAAGGAGGCACCTGGAACATGCCCGGCATCCTGGGCCTCGGCGGCAGCTTGGAGCTACTGCTGGAACACGGCGCGAGCGCCATCGGTGAACGCATCCTGCAGGTCACGGACCAGATCTGCGAGCGCCTGACAAAGTTAGGCGCGACCATCGCCAGCGATCGCAACCCTCGCCACGCCTCGGGCATCGTCTCGTTCACACTCCCGGGCGTTGATCCCAACACCGTGCGTCGACACTGCCTGGACCGCGGCGTGGTGTTGAACAACCGCGCGGGGAAGATTCGGGTGAGTGCGCATGCTTACAACGATGACGCGGATGTGGAGCGGCTTGTTGCCACACTGACGTAGCGTACCAAGTGGCCGCGATCACGGCCGCCCGCGTATGTGCCTGTAAACTCGATTTGTCCTGTGTTACCATCGCGTCGAAACAATACTTAATCCTCTTGCGATCCAAGCATGTCCAACTCCCCCATGATGCAGCAATATCGCGACGCCAAGCGGGCTTGTCCCGAGGCGTTGTTGCTGTTTCGGATGGGGGATTTTTATGAGCTGTTTTACGAGGACGCGCAGACCGCGGCGCGCGTGCTCAAGCTCACGCTCACCAGTCGCGAGAAAGGGGAGAACGCCATTCCGATGGCGGGCTTTCCTTACCATCAACTGGAAGGCTATCTCGCCAAGCTGATCGCCGCGGGCATTCGTGTCGCGGTTTGCGATCAGATCGAGGATCCGAAGCAAGCCAAAGGGCTGGTGCGGCGCGAGGTAACGCGGATCGTCAGTCCCGGCACGGTGACCGACGATGCGCTGTTGGACCCGCGCGAGAACAACTATCTGGCCGGGATCCTGCCGGGCGAAATCACCGGCGTGGCTTGGATCGAACTGTCCACGGGGCGATTCCTCGCGGCGCAGTTCCCGGCCGCGCGACTGGCTGATGAGTTGGCTCGAATTGCGCCCTCGGAATGTTTGATTAGCGAAGACAGTGATCCGGCGGAACTCAACTTGCCGCGCGAGTTGATGCTCACGCGCCGCGCCGGCTGGGTCTTCACGTGGGGCGCGGCGCAGGAATCGTTGGAGAAACACTTCGGCCGCGTCGCCTGGGAAGGCTTTGGCTTCGCGTCGGACGATACGCTGGCCCTACGCGCGGCCGGGGCGATTCTCGATTATCTGCACGAAACGCAGAAGACGTCGCTGTCGCATGTCGATCGGTTGTTGGCGTATCGCGCTTCGGACGCGCTCGAAATCGACGAATCGACGCGCCGCAGCCTGGAAATCACCCGCACGATGCGCGAAGGCAAACGGGAAGGCTCGCTGCTGGCGACGATCGATCGTACCGTCACGGCGATGGGCTCGCGGATGTTAGCCGACTGGCTGGCGAATCCTCTCACCGACCGCGCCGCGATCGACGCGCGGCTGGACGCCGTCGGCGAGTTGCTCGACGAGCGGGCGTTGCTCGACGTCCTACGCGAACAACTCCGTGGCGTTTACGACTTGCAGCGTCTGCTGGCCCGCGTGGCCACGGCGCGGGCCACGCCACGCGACTTGTGTTTTCTAGGCAAGACATTGTCAAACCTGCCGGCGCTCAAGGCGAAACTGACGGCGCGGCGGAGTGCGCGCCTCAACGCATTGGAAGCCGGCATTGATCTCTGTCCCGAGATCCGCGCGCGGCTCGAAGCGGCGCTGGTGGACGATTGCCCTTTGAGCGCCCGCGACGGCGGCATCGTTCGGAATGGATTCCATGAACCACTCGACGCACTGCGGGAACTCGCCGCCGGTGGGAAGCAATGGATCGCCCAGTATCAGGCGCGGGAGGCGGAGCGGATTGGCATTCCCAGTTTGAAGTGCGGCTTCAACAAGGTCTTCGGGTATTACCTCGAAATCACCAACACGCATCAATTCAAAGCGCCGCCGGAGTACATTCGCAAGCAAACGGTGAAGAACGCCGAGCGTTATGTCACGCCGGAGTTGAAAGAGTATGAGGAGAAAGTTCTCACCGCCGACGAGCGCGCGAAGGAGTTAGAGACGCAACTCTTTGTCGAGCTGCGCGAGCTGGTATCCACCGCATCCCAGAGACTACAGTCCACGGCCGCCGTCCTGGCTGAACTGGACGTGCTCGCGTCGTTGGCGGAGTTGGCCCGGCAACGAAACTATTGCCGG
>JALHLM010000319.1 GCA_022844585.1 Pirellulales bacterium
CGCTCTTCCGATCTATTCCTTCAAACAGCAGATCTCCGGCTGGAACCGCTCGCGATCCATCCGCCGCACCAGGTTCAGCAACAGCGTCTCCGCGCCCCCGACCGGTAACGACGTATTCACAAACATGACGGTCAACGGACCATCGTGTTGAGCGGAGCGGATATGGCGGTGCAACAGCGGCATGGGGGGAGGAAGTAGGTGGAGTAGCAAGTAGGTAAAGTAGTGAGAACGGAAACCGCGCTTTAGCACGCTAAGCCCAGGGAAGGCCCTCGGAGTCGTTACTAACAGCAACGACTATGGTGGCCTTCCCTGGGCTCTTTCTATGTTGATTTCCTTATGCCTGACTAACGGGCCATTTGTCTTGTTTCTCGCGCCGCTCGTCCGTGCTGGCTTCGCTTCCCGCCGGCAACGGGTAGATCTCCGGCAACACCGCTGGCGGGCAGGGACGCCATTTTGCTTTCAGCCGTTTGGCGGATTGAATTGCCTTGAACAACGTCGCGCTGCCGCGGGCGGCCGTCGTGGCCATGACCTTGCCGAGTGGATACGTCCGCGTCGACCATTTCGCCGAGGCGTCCATCAGCGGGCCGTAAAAATCAACCAGCGATGGCGTGCCTTCTTGCGCATGTTGTGCATGGAGCGATTCCAGCCAACGGTGCATGAGGATCTGCCATGGGCTGAACTTCGACAGCGCCGGATCGTAGGCGATTTTGGCTGGAAACAGCGTGCCCTTGCCGGCGAGGACGAGTTGAAACGCCGCGTCGGCGTCGCCATGTTGCAGGAAGTGCAGTTGCGCGCCTTGCGTCTGCACCAGGTGTTGCACGAGCCGCAAGTAGAAGTCGTACATGCCAGGAGTTTGCAATATCGACGAGCCGGCGCCCCCTTTCCAACTGCGATCTTCCACATCGCAACCGCGGCGCAACAACCTGGCCACTTCGGAGCTGATCGCCTCGCGCACGACGACCAATTCCGTCGCGCCTTGATCTTCCAAGCGGCGTCCCATCTGGCGGACGTGCTTGCGGTGATTCTTCGAGCGGCTGCTTTCGTAGTTCGCCCAATCGCCAGCGATTTCCACCTGGCCGATGAGATACCGCATCCGCGTATCGACTTCGCTCCCGGCCGTGCGGAGTGCGTCCAGCAGCACATGCCAGCCGGGAGAGGCCAGCGATACTTCGTCGAACATCGCCAACGACCAGGGGCCGCGGCGGACGCCGTCGGCGAGCAATTCGCAGATCGCAGCCGCATCGGTCGTGCGGTCGATCAGCAGATCGCCGGCCACACACCAGGGATTGTTCGGCAAACGTGCGACAGGCAAGGCGCCGTTCCAACGCGTGCGCACCAGCGGCAACGCGCCGACGAACGTCTCATCGCGGGTGACGACAAGCGCATGAAACTGGGCATCTTTTGCGAACTGCTCCAGCCACATCGCCAGCGCCGTGGCCCGGCAGGTTGGCAACGCGACATCACTGCGCCACCACAAATCGTCCCACTGCTTGGCGACGCTGCGCAAGTCGTCGAGGGAAGTGATCGTTTGCAGCGAAAGATTGATCATCGAGCGAAGCCAGATGGTGGAAGCAGTGAGTCGACGCCGTCAATGGGCAGTTTGCTTGCGTGGAAGCTGCGGCAAGAATCGGCGAACCGCCGCGCCAACCAGCGCCGCGGTCCTTAGATAGCCTAGGAGCGCCGCGGTGACCGTTTGCTGTTCCGCCCGGGTCAGCAGCAAGTTCGTGGTCAAACCAAGTGCGCCGATTGTGACGAGCGTAAGCGTGGCGACGATCGGGCCCAGGCAAACGAGCGCCGGCAGCATCGAGGCGATCGCCACGCCCCGGTCGAATTTCATGCCCAGGGCGCGGTTCGCCGCTAAGACGAGCGTCAGCGCCGTGGCCGTGCCGAGCATCGTAGCGGCCACCGCGCCGTGCAGCCCCCATTTCGGCAGCCACCAGAGATTAAGCACGATATTGACGATCAATCCGACGAGCAGCGACGCGCTCGCCAGGCGCGCCTTTTCGGCGCACCAGAGATAGTTTTGCGCGACTGAGCTTTGCGCTCCCCAGAGGCAATAGCAGAGTGTCATCGGTAGCACGGCCAACCCTGCGCTGAACTTCCCGCCCAGCGCCGCGCCGAACAGCCAAGGTGCTAGCAACAGCACGGCCGTGGCGCCACTGGTCATTACGAACGCGAACACCTTTAGAATCAGATTGAGCCGGCGTCCCACTTCATCGTGGCGGCCGAGTTCCCAATCGTGGCTCAAGTGAGGCGTCACGAGGGCCGCCATCAATTCCGCGAGACCGACGAACAACAGTGGAATCAACCGCGCGCTGTGATATTGCCCGACTTGCGCGAGCGCTTCATCCGCGGGTAGACCGCTGTAGTGAATCAGCATGTACCGGTCGGTCAACTCGAATAGATTCGTCAACCAGTTCGTCGCCCAGAGCCAGACTGCGAACGGCAGCAGCTTTGCCCAGAACGCGCGCTGCGAGATGGCCTGCGCGCCGGCGCCGGCCTCGCGCCACGCGCCGCGGACCCACGGCAGCGCGCCGAGCGACGAGAGCAAACTCGCCGCGCCGTAGCCGAGAATCACCGCCGCGGCGTCCTGACGCCAAAAACAGAGGAGCGCAATCGTCAACGTCGCAAACAGCACCGTGTTGGCGAATTGGATGCTAGATACGATCCGATACAGCCGCAACGCCGTGAACAGCGACACCAGGTAGTTCTGCCACACCACGGAGGCCAGGCAGAAGGCCAGGCACGCGATCAGCTCGACGCTGGCCGTATCGCCAAATACGAAGGAACTGAACCACTCGGCCTTCCAAAGCAACGCCGAGACGCCAATCGCAATCGCGCACGTGGTGAACACCGTCGCGCGCAGTAGAAATACTCGCAGTTGTCCCAGGCGGCGAAAATGTTCGACGTAGCGGCCGAACGAGCCCGGCACGCCCAAAACCAACACCGGCGCGGCCAGCATCAGGAAGCCGAACGCCAGGTCCCAGCGGCCGAGTTGATCCGCGTCAAGCCACCGGCACACCAGGACGCTGCGCCCAAAGCCCACGCCCCGTTGCAGCAGCGTGATCGCGAACAGAATCAACACGCTGGCGGCCAACGTATCGCTGCGCAGGGCGGACTTTGCCGCCGTTTCGGGAATGGCGTCGGTCGGGGAACTCATCGCGAGACCGCTCCGGTCGCGCGCGACGCCGTGGGCCGCGCCGCGTATTCATACCGGGGCAAATGCAGCTTGCGCGGGTCGACCGTCAGCCAATTCTTCAGCCGCACCAATTCCGGGTCGCCGTGGATGCGTTGCAAGTGAAACGCGTCCTCGCCCGGAAAATTGTAGCCGCCGTACGCCGAGCAAACGCTCGCGAAGCCAGCTTCGCGCGCGAGCTGAAACGCCCGCGGATTCAGATTGCCCCACTGGCCGTAAGGAAAGGCAAAGTAGCGAATCGGCCGGCCAAGCAGATCCGCCAGGTCTTCCGCAGAGCCGACGACTTCGTTGTACAGTCGCCCTTCCTCTTGAATGCTCCCCAAATCGGCGTGGCTCCGCGTGTGCGCGCCGATCTCAATGCCCCACTCGGCGATTTGCCGCAATTGTTCCGGCGTATTCGGCGCCAACGGAACGCCGAGCGCCTCGTCATGCGGAAACGGGCGTTGCTCCAGCACGAAGCTCGAAGCCACGAAATACGTGCAAGGCACATTTTCACGGACCAGCAGCGGCAGCGCGAACTCCATGTTTTCCGCGTAGCCGTCGTCGAACGTAATCGCCACGGCGGGGCGATGATTCACGCCCGACGTGATCCGCCGCTGCGCCTCGGCCAATGAGACCACGTCGCAATGCGATTTAATCCATTCAATTCCGTGCGCAAAATCGCGTCGCGAGCAAGTCCAGGCATTCGGGTGCGTATCCGCCACACGGTGATAAAACAGCACCATCACCGGAGCACGCGCCGCCGCCGTCCACTGGGCCGCCGCGCGGCGACGCCAGGGCAGGCTGCCAAGGCAATACAGTTCCAGGAGCCATTTTTTCCACAACGACATGGGCGGCACTCGATGTTGAACAGTTCTCAGCGCCGCATCCCATCGCAGAATGCGCCGCGTCGCTGGAGCTATCTCGCGTAGCCGGCTTTACGCAAGCCGGTTTTGATCCAACTCTTCACGTTCCGCTTCGCCAACCACACCCCATGCGCGAATCGCGCGGCGACGCGTGGGGCGGCCACGCGTACGTTCCAAGTCGGAACTGGTTCAGCGCGCCAATTGCTTTTGTACTTCTCATCGCCGCGCAAATAATCGAACCGCTGCAGCCCGTGAGCAATGGCCCACTGTTTACTGGCGACCTGTGTCATCCGTCCCGGCTCCAGGGCGAGTGCTTCCGGGTCTAAGCCCGACTGGTAACCGTGAATCGTGCCTTGGTAGACGAATTGATATTCGGCTGAGATGGGACGTCCTTCATGCTCCAGCCACCAGAGTCGAAGTTCGCCGCGCTCCAACAGTTTCTTCGCAACTTCGTGGTGAAACGAAGTGAAACGCTCCGACGCGAAACAGCCTGGTTCGCCGAGGCTCTGCCAACGCCGCTGGTGCAGACCGACGAGCGTCGACCACCCTTGCTCGAACTCGTTCGCGCTCGTCACTTCACGGCAGGTGAAATGTTCCGTGTCCGCGACGCGGGCCGCGGCCTTGCGGGCCTGCGCGCGGCGGTTCTTCGAGAGCAGGCCGAGAAACTCGTCCCAGTTTGTCGGCAAATCCAAGAGCCAGCAGTTCAATCCCGGTTGCCGGTCCAGCAGGCAATTGCGGATGGCAAGTTGATCGAAGAGGAATTGCATGGCCGCGTCGGTTTGATCAATGCCGTCAAATTCCAGGTGATCCCAGCGGTCCTGCGCTTGACCAGTCAACCAATCGGAAACGGTGGGGCGCTCGTCGGCCAGCCACTCGGCGATCGCGCCGGCGACTTCCGTCTCGCGCCCGGGCGGACAGAGCAGCGTCTGATGGTCGGAGCAGACTTCTCCAGAACCGAGAAATCGCACCACGCCGGCGCCGGTCGCAGTGCGTTCCAGATACCAGGGCGCCAGGCCGACGACGCGGCCCGCGTCATCGTATACGCCAAGGATATACAATTCGTGCCGGTTGCTCCCGTCCTGTCGGTAATGCCGCCACCAGCATTCCAGCCAGGTCCAGGTCAAAAAGAAGCGGCCCCCCGCCAGGCGATCCCATTCCGCGGGAGCCAGCGGCACTTGATCGAACGAGGTCATGCGCGAGACGTACATGTCTCAAGTCTTTGTCACACCGGCGATATTGCAAATCCCCGGCAGCGCGATTGCTGTTTCCTCGCGGCGGGTTGATCGAACCGATCGCTGCGGGCGTCGATTCTGCGTCTGGCACGGACTGCAATATCTCGCAGCTACGACACGATGTTGCTTAAAAGCAACCTGCGAAGGACAAGGTCATCGTCCCGGCTGCCTCGTGGCATTTTCTCGCAGTCGGCGCAACTCCAATGGAACGATGGAATTGCGCTGCCCGTTCAAACTCCGACATCAGGGTCGGCTATCCATGGCGCGAACTTTGCATTTCCTTGCGTCTACCCTCGACTCACTGGAAATTGTGGCGGCTTGCGAAAGGAAACGAACATGAGCGAACAGCCCGTAGCGACTGTGCTGAATCCTGTCGAGGTAATGAAAGTGCTGGCGGCGCACCGCAAGCAGTGGATCGTGTCGACGGCCGTCTGTGCTGTGCTGGCGTTGCTGGCGGCGATCGCGTTGCCACGCGTTTGGCAGGCGTCGCAGGCAATGGTCGTCCGTGCCGAGGCCGCCGGCGTCGGCGAAGGGAACGGCAAGTTCCGCCAACTGGATGACATGAAAACCGCCCAAGAGACGGTGCTCGAGCTCGCCAAGAGCCGCACCGTGCTCGAAGCGGCGTTGAAAAACGTCAATCCGACTCACGACGCGGCCGTCACGCCGCAGGCCGTGGCGGACCTCCGCGACGCCGTCACGTTGACGCCCCCCAAGGGCGCGGAGTTCGGCAAAACGGAAGTCTTTTACCTGCATGTGCAGGATGTCTCGCCGGAGCGAGCGGTCGAGTTGAATCGCGCTATCTGCGAACAGCTTCAGAGCCGGCTGCAATCGTTGCGAGACGCCAAGGCTGAAAGCACGATCAATGAACTGGAACGCGGCGTGGCGCTCGCTGAGCGTGATCTGACGGAATCCACCAACGCCCTTTCGCGTTTGGAATCGGAAGTGGGCGGCGACCTCGCCGAACTGCGATTGCTCAACGGCGGCGCCAGCGGCGACAGCGATCTTCGCCGCAAGACCGTCGAAATCGAAGCCGAATTGCGAGCCGCGAAAACGGCTCAACGCGAAAGCGAGAAGCTGCTGGAGCTGCTCAATTCCGCCAGCGACGATCATTCCAAGCTGTTGGCCACGCCGAACCGATTGCTCGAATCGCAGCCGGCCTTGCGTCGCCTGAAAGACGGCCTGGTCGACGCCCAACTCCGCACCGCACAGTTGCGAGGCACCATGTCGGACGCTCATCCGCAAGTCATCGCCGCGCAGTTCGCGGAGCGGAACATCGTCGAGCAGGTTCATCGCGAACTGAGCACCGCCGTCCGCGGCGTGAATGTTGATCTGGAATTGACGTCCGCTCGCGTGGCCGCCCTCGAGGATCAGGTGAATGCCAACCAGCAGCGGCTCGGCGCCTTGGCGGGCTTGCGGGCCAGCTACGCGAACCTGACCGCCGATGTCACGCAGCGTTCGGAACTGTTGCAGAAATCGCGCCGCGAACTGGCCGACGTCCGCGCCACCCGCGCCGGAGCGAAAGGCCCGGGCGTAATCACGCTGATCGACTCGCCCGACACCGGCAATCGCCCGCTCGGACCGGGTCGGGCCACGATCGTCCTCGGCGGCGTCGTCGGCGGCCTGGCGATTGGCTTTGGACTCGTATTCCTGACCGCTCCGCTGCCGGTCGCAGCAGCCGCCGGCAAAACGTCGGCGGCCCCGGTCACGCACCGCCGCCGCGCCGCTTCGCAATTGCCGGTCGGCGGTCTGCGAGGGGCCCTGGAAACCCTGGTCGGCCGTCAGTGGTCGCCCAGTGCGTAAGGTAGACTTTCCCGCCGTGAGCTAGACGTTCAATTTCTCGCGGCGCCATAGAGCCGGAAGCGTCAGCGCCCGGAGCGAACTG
>JALHLM010000320.1 GCA_022844585.1 Pirellulales bacterium
CGACGCCTCGGACATCAGCGGGTCCACCGGCAAGATCATCCGCGAGGTCGAATCGGCCCCCGCGGGCACGAAATGGGCCATCGGCACCGAACTGCACCTCGTGAACCGTCTCAAGCAGGAACATCCGGAACAGGAAATCCACTTCCTTTCCCCAGTCGTCTGCATGTGCGCCACGATGTACCGCATCGACCTGGCACACCTGGCCTGGTCCCTGGAAAACCTCGAAGCCGGCACCCCGGTCAACGTCATCGCCGTCGACCCAGTCGTAGCCAGGTGGTCGCTCGTGGCGCTGGAGCGGATGCTGCAGGTGAAGTGAAAAGGCATCGCATCCCGTATGTCAGGGCATTTCCGCATGTCAGGCACCGCCGTCGAAGGCGAATGACGTCGCCAACATCGAGGCATCGTCAACTTCCGAAAACGTTGCACTGAGCGTGCCTGACAGAAAATCGCCGCGAATTTTGTCAGGCACGAACTAGTGTCGACGATCAGGACTTCGATTGAACGCGTCCTTGTCCGAACTTGCTTGCGTCGGCGGCGGTGCCTGACCTACGAGGACCGCCGTCCCTGGTGGGTATCCCGCCGTGTGAATTCCGCGTCGAGCGCCATTCTCAGCCCCGGCTTGTCCAGGCACCAGGCTGGGCCGATGAGGTAATCCGGCGGGGCGTCGCCGCTGACGCGTTCGACGATGCATTCCGGCGGGATCAATTCCAGAAAGTCGACCACGGTGCGGACGTAGTCGTCGCGCTCCATGAGTCGGACTTCGCCGCAGGCGACCTGGTCGGCGAGCGGCGTGTTGCGGACGGCGTAGAGGTTGTGGATTTTTACCGAGTCGAGTCGTAACCGAGCAATTTCCCGAGCGGTTGCCAGCATGTCGGCGTGGGATTCGCCCGGTAGCCCGAGCATCACGTGGGCGCAGATCTCGAAGCCCCGTCCCCGGCTACGCTGGATGGCGTTGACGCTCGCGGCGTGGTCGTGGGCGCGGTTCATCCAGACGAGCGATCGGTCGTGCATCGTTTGCAAGCCGTACTCGACCGAAAGATACGTCCGCCCGGCGACTTCGCTGAGCAAGTCCAGCACGTCGTCCGGGACGCAATCCGGCCGGGTGCCGACGGCGATGCCCACGACTTTGGGATGCTCCAGGGCCTGGTCGAACATCGTGCGGAGTTTTTCGAGCGGCCCGTAGGTGTTGGTGGCGGGCTGGAAATAGGCCAGGAAGCGGTCGACTTTGTACCGGGTCTTGAGGCGGCGGATGCCATCGTCGATCTGGCCACCGATATTCAGCCGGGGGACGCGGCGGCTGGGGCTGAAGCTGCGGTTGTCGCAGAATGTGCAGCCGCCGGTGGCCTTGGAGCCATCCACGTTCGGGCAGGTAAACCCGGCGTCGACGCTGACCTTTTGAATCCGCTCGCCAAAACGCTTCCGGAGGTAGAAGTTGTAGGCGAAATACCGCAGGCCGGCGGACCGCCAGTCCGGGATCGCGGCGGGCAGGGTCGGCTGATTGATTGACACTAATCCATGCCCTGCCTAGACTTTAGTTGAATTCATCGCGCATTGTAGCCCCACGTTATCCCTCCCCTCAAGAGTCCTCATAGGTTTCCGGAATGTACGGAGAGCTGGTCCCCATCGGCGGCGGCGACACCATTCCCTTGCTGAAATCAAAGCTATTGGTCGGACGGAGGGAGAGCTGCGACATCGTGTTGCGTTTTCCGAACGTCTCGGCCCATCACTGCGAGCTGTCGGTCAACGGCGGCTACTGGTACGTGAAGGATCTGCAGAGCCGAAACGGCGTGAAGATCAACGGCGTACCGGTGACTGAGGAAAAGCGGATCGATCCCGGCGACAGCGTCGCCATCGCCAAGCATAAGTACGAATTGCACTACGTCCCGGCCGACATTGGCGCCGTCGGCCCCCCGCCGCTCGACGACGACACGGCCCGCATCTTCGGCCAATCGCTCCTGGAACGCGCCGGACTGAACAAGCCCGCCAATCCGGAGCGCGATCGCGTCAAACGCTACGATGTCACGAGCAACGAAGCGGGACAGATCAAAGATCCGAACCGCCCGGTGTAAATGAAACGGCAGTTCGGCGCAAGTGAACCTTAACTCATCCCCCCTCTCTCAACTCTGCGTCTCAGCGCCTCCGCGGTAAAAAAGTATTCAAAGCGCGTCCCCATCGCCCATTGCATGGCCAAAAAACAAAAGCTGCGGGCTAATTTTCGCAAGAATCGCGTGCCTCGGGCTCGCTCCGGGGATTGGACCCGCGATTTCGCCTCCGGCAGCGGCCAGCAAGACGACGCCATTCAAACGGAGCGCGTCAGCGGCAAAGGGGATCTGACCCGCAAGCGGACGGTAATTGGCGTCGAGACCGAAAGCCGCGACGGCGATAGTTTCGACGTGCAGCTCAACGTCGACGAGAGCGCCTGCCTCGCGGGCCGGGTGCTCAAGGTCTTTGGCCTGACCTGCCAGGTACTGGCCGACGACGGCGCCTTTTATCAATGCGCTGTGCGCCGCATTCTCAAAACTCTCAGCACCGATCAGCGTCACGTCGTGGCGGCCGGAGATCGTGTCTGGTTTCGTCCCTCGCCAGGCAACGAAGGGATCATCGAGCGCGTCGATCCGCGCCATGGGACGCTGAGTCGCGACAGTCGGGGCCGGCAGCACATCATCGTCACCAACGTCGATCAACTCCTGATCCTGGCCAGCGCCAACGAGCCGCCGCTCAAGCCGAATCTGATCGACCGCTTTTTGATAACGGCCGAAAAGTGCGGGATTCGGCCCCTGATTTGCATTAACAAGATCGACCTCGTCGACCCTGCCAAATTAATGCCACTCGTGGGGCTGTACTCGCAGCTAGGCTACGAAGTACTGCTGACGAGCGCCGTCACCGGACAAGGCGTCGAGCGTTTGCGGCAAAACCTGGTGGGACGCGAAAGCGCCCTGGCCGGGCAAAGCGGCGTCGGCAAGTCGTCGCTGCTGAACACGGTGGATCCGACGCTCAACCTCCGCGTGAGAGAAGTCAGCGTCGAAACCACGAAGGGAAAACACACCACGACGACCGCGACGTTGATTCCGCTCGCCGACGGTGGCTTCGTGGTCGATACGCCCGGCATCCGGCAGATGCAGCTCTGGGACGTGATTCCGGCCGAGGTGCCCGGCTATTTTCGGGACTTGCGGCCGTTTGTGAGCGGTTGCCGTTATCCGGACTGCACACACCTCCACGAGGAGGACTGCGCCGTGAAGGACGCGGTGGCCGACGGTTGGCTCGACGAGCGGCGATACGAGAGCTATTGCAGACTCTTCGAAGGCGAGGAGTGAGTTTCACCACGGAGGCACGGAGAACACGGAGGAGGGGAGAGAGTGTGTGTAAATCGGAACCCGACTTGCCACTCGAACCTTTGTGTAACATCTCCCGTCATTTAGTGTAGCGCGCGACCCACAACCTGTTCTTAATGGGACATTTCTAAACAACGTGAAAGATAACAATCGCAGCGAAGGGATTGCCCGGGAAGCGGCCGTGCTGGTTTCGGTGTTGCCGCCGGGGGTGGCGTACCATGAGGATCCGTTGGACGAATTGGCCGGACTGGCCGAAACGGCCGGCGCGCGCGTGGTGGGCCGACTCACGCAGCGGCGCGAGACGCCTGACAAGACGACGTACCTCGGCGCGGGCAAGGTCGAGGAACTTCGCGTGCTGGCCGAAGCCAACGACGCCGACGTGATCTGCTTTGACAACGATCTCTCGCCGGCCCAGACCCGCAACCTGGAGAAGGCCACCAACGTCAAAGTGCTCGACCGCAGCGAGTTGATCCTCGATATCTTCGCCAGCCGCGCGCAGACCTATCAGGCCAGGCTGGCCGTGGAACTCGCGCAGATGGAATACTCGCTGCCGCGCTTGAAGCGGATGTGGACTCACTTATCCCGCATGAAGATGGGCATCGGCATGCGCGGCCCGGGCGAAAAGCAGATCGAGTCCGATCGCCGCCTGGTCGAAAAGCGGATTCACGATTTCCGCACCGAATTGAAAGATATCGCGAAACGTAAAGTCCGCGAAGTCGCCGCGCGCAACGAACGCATGACGGTTTCGCTTGTCGGCTACACGAACGCCGGCAAGAGCACGCTGCTCAACGCGCTGACCGGCGCCGACGTATTGGCCGAGAACCGGCTGTTCGCCACGCTCGACACGCGCACCCGGCGCTGGCAATTGCCCGGCTGGGGACCGGTATTGCTCAGCGACACGGTCGGCTTCATTCGCGACCTGCCTCACCATTTGATCGAAAGCTTCAAGGCCACGCTGGAAGAGGCCCGGCAAGCGAACCTGCTGTTGCACGTGGCGGACGCTTCGAACCCGGCGGTGCGCGAGCAGGTTTCGTCGGTGTTCAAGGTGCTCGAAGAACTCAAGATCGAGGCCAAGGACACGCTGCTGGTGCTTAACAAGGCCGACGCCGTGCCAAACCGCGCCGTGCTGGATTCCTTGACGCAGATGTATCCGAACGCAATCCCGATCAGCGCTCGTTCGGGCCATGGCCTCGATCGCCTGGCCTCGGCGGTGAGCGACGCCCTGAGCCGCGGGTTTTGCGATATCGACGTCGAAACCGAAGTCGGTAACGGCCGCGTGTTGGCGTTTCTGGCCGCGCAGGGAGAAATCCTGTCGCAGCACTACGACGACGAAGCGGTACTGGTCCACTGCCGGCTGCCCCGCGCCGCCGCCGGCCGCCTGATGCGCGACCCCGCGGTCCGCGTGCGCTTTCATGGCAACGCGTTCGCCGGGCAAGACAACGGCGATGGCGCTGCACATGGCCCGGTGGAAGACGTCGCGTAAAGGTGCTTCGCTCCACATGCCGCCGAGGTCAGGAACCTCAACTGCCGCACGAACATCACGTGCGTGTGTGATCACCCCGTCGCGGCCTCGTCGCACAGCATCGTTACTGCTGGATGCAGGTGCAGGAACGACGCCGGGAATTGGGGCGAGATTTCGTCCTGCAACAATCGCGCGAGCGCGGCGCGTTTGGTTGCGCCGGAGACGAGCAGCAAAACCTTCCGCGATTGCAGTAGGTCCGCCATACCGAGCGTTAATCCGTGCGTCGGTCGCCGGCCGCTTTGCTGGAGCATGGTGTGCGTGAGCGACGTGTCGGATAGTTTTGCCACGTGGGCATACGGCCGCAGGAACGCGTGCGGTTCGTTGAAGCCAAGGTGGCCGTTGAGGCCTAGTCCCAGAACGCAAAGGTCGATCGGCCCATGCTTTTGTAGCCAGGCCGCGACGCGCTGACATTCCGGCTCCGGTTCCGCGTCGCTGGCGAACGACACATAACGATCGCCGAGCGATAACGGTTCGACCAGCACGCGCCGTAGGTGCGTTTCGCAGGTCGCTGGGTCGTCCAACGGCAGGCCGCCCCATTCGTCGAGCTTGATCAGCCGCAATTGGGCGCCGAGCGATGGGTTCGCAACACATTGTTCGGCAATTAGCTCGTACGCGCGGTTGGGCGTGGAACCGGACGCCGCGCACAGCAAGGCGTCGGGGCGTTGGCGCAGTCCGTCAGCGAGCCATGCCGCGGCCTGCTGGCTCATGGCTTCGTGATTTGCGAGGACAATCGGTTCGATCACGGCTTATCCTTGCCCGAGGTTACCGTGGCAGCCGCTGCGCCAATCAATCCCGCGTCGGCGCCCAAGGCGGCCGTGTGAAGGGCGATCTCGCGATGCAGGTCCGACCAGACGAGATTCCGTGTTTCTGCTTGGACGAGTTCGCGATACCAATCGGCCGCCGCGCCGAGTCCGCCGCCGATGACGACGATTTCCGGATCGAGCGTGTTGACGAGAAATGCGATCGCCGCGCCGAGCGCTTTGGCAGCGCCTTGAACGACCCACAACGCGTCGCGGTCTTCAGCCTCGGCGAGGCGAAGCACGGCCCGCGCGTCGCCTGGAAAGCCGGCGCGTCGTGCGCATAACCGCGCCGCGAACGCAGGGCCCGCCGCGAATTGCTCCAGCGATTTCCCGGTATGCACATTTCCTTCATCGTCGAACCAGGCAATCGGGCTACTGGCGAACGTGCCGGTGAGGCCACGCGAGCCTGTGTACGGAACACCACCGATTACGAGCGCTGCGCTGATACCGGTGCCGACGGTGATGTAAAGGAATGAACCCTTGCCCTTCCCTGCACCATAGCGTCCCTCCGCTAAAGCCGCGGCGCGGACGTCGGCTTCGAGTGTTACGTCGAGGCCGGTTTCCTTTCGCAGCACTTCCGCGGGAGCGAGGTTCAGCCAATCGATCGTCGCGGCGCTCAGCACTTCACCGCGGGGACTGACCAATTCTGCGAGTCCGATGCCGACGGATCGCGGGACAGCATCAAGGCGCTTCGATTCTTCCAGCAGCGATGCGGCGATCGATAGCACGTCATCCAACACCGCGCGGCCGCCGCGCTCGGGCAAGGTCGGCGTGAGTCGCCGCGCGAGGACGGCGCCGTCGTCGAGGCGCACCAGCCCAGCGGCGACTTTCGTGCCGCCAACGTCGACGCCGATGGCGTGGCTACCGCTGGATTCGCTCATAGGCGTTGGCCGAGGCGACGATCGATTAGTGCGCGGCCTGGAGTCCTTGATGGAGCGCACGGATGTAGGCTGGGTTGCAGCCGCAGCAGCCGCCGGCGAAGCGGAGGCCTTCCTTCATCGCGACGCGGCCGAATTCTGTAAATTCCCGGCGCGAGATCTGAATCGTCTCCAGGTCATCCGGAAACGCCGGCAGCCGCGTGAAGCTCTGGCATTCGTTGTTCGTGTGGAATGCCGCCGGTTGTGCCACGAGCGGAACGCTGGTCGCGCCGCGCATCTCACGCAACAGCGGGAGCATCGTCCGCGGTTCCTGTTCGCAATTCGCGCCGACGGCCACCGCGCCCAGATCGGCCATGGCCTTGGCGCATTCGGCCGGAGTGAAGCCGTCGGTGCATTTCGTGATCAACGGACGGAAACTCATCGTCGCCACGGCCGGCAAACCCGCCGCCTCGGCGCATTCGAGGGCGACCTTCATTTCGGCCAGATGGAAGAAGGTTTCCAGAATGAGGAAGTCGACGCCAGCGTCTTTGAGCAAGCGAATTTGCTCGGCGATGTGGTCTCTGGCTTTGCCCAGCGAGTCCATCCCTTCACGTTC
>JALHLM010000321.1 GCA_022844585.1 Pirellulales bacterium
GAGGAGGAGGAGGAGGGAGAAGGTCAACTAGACGATTCTGCGGACGATACTTTCTTTCATTTTGGCGGTGTTGAAGTTCATGAGGAGGCCGACGCGGAGTCCGCTAAGTTTCAAGTATTTGAGCAACTGCGCTTCGTGAATGGGATGGATGGATTCGACAGCTTTGATTTCCAGAATCACTAGTTCATTGACTATGGCGTCAATTCGATAGCCGCAATCGAGTGTTCGACATTTGTATGTCACCGGCAATTCTACTTGCGATCGACAGATCATCCCTTGATCTTCCAACTCGTGCTTCAAGCAAGTTTCATAGCAGCTTTCCAACAGCCCAGGCCCAAGTTGCTTATACACTTCAATCGCAGCCCCAATAATTCGCTGAGTCAACTCGCCATGCAAAAGCATTTCATTCACCCTCGCAAATAAGCAAAAAGCGGTCCACGCCGACAAGCCCCTCCGTAGTCCTCTCTCCGTGCCCTCCGTGCCTCCGTGGTGAATCCTCACTCATCCTGCGGGACGATGAGCACGTTGTCGCCGAAGTCTTCTTCCGCCGCTTCGATCGCCTTGCCGGAGGCGTCGAATTTCGTGTCCGCTTCGGCAGTCTTTTTCCTCGCCACCGACAAGAGTTGTTCGTAGAGCGCTTTCTTATCCGCGCCGTTGATCTCGTGGACCGCTGTGGCGACTTCGCCGAGATAGCGCAGGAAGATATTGCGGCGTTGCCCTTCTTGTTGCACGCGTTGGCGGCGCTTCAAGTACATGCCGAGTTTTCGGCCCACGCTTTGCAAAGCCAGGCGGAGTTCTTTTTGGATCTCGGGGTAGCCGGCGACCGCTTCTTTCGATTCGCTCGTGAACGGCACCCAGACGCTGGCCATGTGGACCATGATGCTCACGGGACCGCTTGGCAGTCCGCCGCGGGATTGAGAAAGCCCGTAGGAACGCCAGTTCATTCCCATCACGGCCTGCGTAATCGCGCAGCCAGCTTGCTGAAATTGCAGCGGTACGCGATTGGCGAACCGCATCACTGACATCGTTTGGCCGTCTTCCAGGTTGACGTTGTGCATGGCCTCGAAGAGCGTGTCGACTTCCTTCTTCTCCAGTTTCGCCGGCGATACCCGTACGCCCACCTTGGCGGCATCGAGAATCTTGTCGGCCGCGTCGCTGCCGAGGCCGTTGAACGTGTTCACCAGGAACTGCCGCAACGTCCGGGCGTCGCTTTCGGAGAGGAGCTCGTCGAGCGCCTCGCGCGTGACCTTTTTTGTTGGCGAGCTGCCGCCATAGGCGAGCGCGGCTTCGATCAAAAACGGGTTCCCGCGATAGACCGCCGGCGGGCGCGTGCTGGCGACGTAGAACTCGCCCGGCACGACGTGATGCAGGCCCTTGAGCAGCGTTTGCTCGCCGATGGGCGAGATGCAATCGGTGGCCGGCGCCGGAATGCGCGTCTGCTGGATGGCCTGAAAAAGCGCGTCGGCTTCGCGCTGACCAATCTTGCGCGGGTTGGCGCGCGTGGACAATTTCGCTGTCTTGCAGAGCCCCTGCGCAGTGCTGGGGCTGACGCGGGAAAAACTCTGCGTCAGGAATTGCGATAGCGATCCGCCTGGCGAGTCCTTGAGCAGTGAAACCAGCCGCCCCAACTCGACGCCGTACGGATGCGGCTTGATCTCTTTGGGCTCGACGGGGAGTTCGTCGGTGCTGCGCGTGTAATCGCGCTGCTCGTTGTCCGGATCGAGGTAATGGAAAGTCGCGTGCGGGTTGGCGATCGCGGTTTGTTCCAGGTACTCGTCGACGCTGCCGCGGCCGCGCTGGTGCTTGCCTTCCAGTTCGATCGTCACGCGCGTGCCGTGGTCCTGATCGACCCATTCGATGCCATGCTTGGCGATGTATTCCGCGCCGGCTTCCCCGGGCGGAATGTCGACCCCTTCGCCCTTGCCGTTGAGAATCTCCGGCTTGTTCTTCTTGGTGTCGATCTGGATTTCGAAGTAATGCGACGGCTTTTTCTTGTGCGTCTTGGAGATGATCTTCACCGGCTTCCCGGTGGTCAGCACGCCGTACATGCCAGCGGCGCTGATGCCGATGCCTTGCTGGCCGCGGCTCATGCGCAGGCGGTGGAACTTCGAACCGTACAGCAGCTTGCCGAAGATCAGGGCGATCTGCTTTTTCAGGATGCCGGGTCCGTTGTCCTGGACGCCGATTTTGTAACGATTGGCGGAAGTTTGCTGGATGTGGACCCAGATCTCCGGGAGGATGCCGGCCTCTTCGCAGGCGTCGAGGGAGTTGTCGACGGCCTCCTTGACTGTGGTCAGCAGCGCCTTGCGGGGGTTGTCGAAACCGAGCAGGTGGCGGTTCTTGGCGAAGAACTCGCTGACGGAGATATCGCGCTGGCTGGCGGCCATGCTTTCGGCCGTCGCGCGGCGACGCCCGTTCTTGGACGCCTTGCCGTTGGTTGCGGGAGACTCTTCCGATTCGGCTGAGGTTTCGTCCGTGGTGACCTCGTCGATCATTTTTCCTCTCGATTTGCGGGGCGCGGGCACGGTCATTTGCGGCTTATTCCGGTGGGTCCGATTGTAGCGTTTATACGGCGATTTTCCCAGCCGTATTGGCGGCGCAAGTCCCTACAGGGCGTTAGTTTGTTACATCCGGCAGACAAAGATTTACCCGCGCCGCCGGACCCGGCCGAAAGGGAAAGCTGACAGCGAGCGAAGTCGCTCGTCACACGGCTCTCGGGAGAACTGTAGATCGACGTTCGCGGGGATTCGGCGACGGAGTCGCCTCTCACCGAAACGTCTGATTTGCAGCGGGGCAGATGACGAACGGCCGTCGGCTCGCCAACCGCAACTTTATCCCGTGGGGGGAAACAAACATGAACGCGAAAACGATTCGCGCGCTCGTGGCCGGCACGGCGATGTTCGCCGCCGTCGGACTGGCATCATCGGAAGCGCGCGCTCAACACCCGGGGCAATTGGGATATTACGGCTGCATTCGGCCGAATTCCCGCGCCGATTTGTTCTACAACTACTACGCCCAGCCCTGTGGCGACGGCGTGGGGGCGCAACTTTACGTTTCGCCACAACCGGTGCCGCCCTTCGTGGGGCACACCTACATCACCTACCAACCGTTGATGCCGCACGAGTTCCTCTATAAGCATCACCGGACGTACTTCCGTTATCACCCCGGCTCCGGCGTCACCAAGACCCATGTGCATTGGTGGTAAATCACAACGCCAGAAAGGATGCAAGACGATGAGGATCGGATTCCTCGTGTGGACAATCTGGGTCACGCTGGCCGCGGGCATGCTCGATTCGCGAGCCGACGCCGGCTGGGCTCATTGGGATCGCACGGCGCGTCGTCGCGCTTCGACGCTGTCCTGGCATGATCGTTACTCCAACGCGCAGTACGGCATGCCGGTCGCGCTCGTCGTCCCGCCGACGGCCGCCTACCAGACCGACTGGTCGTGGGGCGTCTCCGGAACGCGGATCACGCCGACCTGGCATCAGTTCGGACGCACCTACCCGGGACCGGGCGGCGGGGGCAGCTTTATGCCCACCCCGCTCTGGCCAAGCGACACGGACCAATTCGGCGTGCATCACGTCCGCGGCCCGTGGTAGTGGACGAAAGTGAAATACAGGGGCATTCCCCCAGTGGCCCGGTGCGGCGCAGCCAAGCGTCGCGCCGGGCCGCGTTTGTAGAGTGCGGTGAGTTTTTGAAACGCGGAGACGCTGAGGGAATGTCGAATGACGAAATCCGAATGACGAAAGAAATCCGAATGTCGAATGTCTGAAGGCTTTGGCACCAAGCCGACTCCCTCGCGCAGTCATTCGACATTCCCTCTCAGCCTCGCCTCTCACCGCGTCTTCGCGGCTAAGCGGATTGCCCGCCTGCGAGGAGATTGGGCTTGGGGCGCCAGCCTTTTTCGGAGCGGTGGAGGATTGCCAGGAGTGCGCCGGATTCGTCGATGGCGGCGAGTTCCGCGACGCCATCTGGCTGATCCAGGGCGACGAATCGACCGTGCGCGATGAGATCGCGTTCCACGGCGTTGGCCACGTGGCGAGGCATATCCGGCAGAGCTTCGGCCCCGGAACGCAAGTGTTCCAGAATCTTGTCGCGGGAGATTCTTTGCGCCGGGAGCGCGCCGGTGCGTTCGAAGGGGCCGATCGCCGTGCGTTCGAGCGCGGTCATCACCGCGCCGGTGCCGAGCGCGATAGCGATGTCGCAGCCGAGAGAGCGAATGTACGTTCCGGTGCTGCACGTGATATCGAAGTCCGCTTCGGGATACTCGTACCGCGTTACGTTGAGCGCATGAATCGTGATTGTGCGGGCCGCAAGCTGCACGTCGTCGCCGCGTCGGGCGAGTTCGTAGGCGCGTTTGCCTTGTACCCAGGCGGCCGAAAAATCTGGCGGGCGTTGTTGGATGACGCCGCGAAACGCGCCAAGCGCGCTTTCGAGCTGTGCCCGCGTCGGCTGCGGAGCGTCCGGCAGCTCGACGGGAACAGATTCTAGATCCAGCGTCGGACTAGTGACGCCCAAGCGGAACGTCGCCTGGTAGCGCTTGGGGAGCCGGTGAACGTAGTCGATCAACCGCGTCGCCGCGCCGACGCACAGGACCATCACGCCCTGAGCCAAGGGATCCAGCGTGCCGGCATGGCCGACTTTCACCGGCCGCAACGGGCGCTCGACGAAATCCACCGTCGCCCGCGAGGTCATGCCGACCGGCTTGTCGATGATCAGCAGTCCGCAAGGAGAAATCAAAGTCATGGGCAAGTGTGGCGAGTTCCGGTCGGAGTTGGCTGTTGTAGTCGACGCGCCACTCCAAGCCCAGGGCAGGCCCTCAACAGACGTAGAAGATAGCTACGCTGTCGGAGGCCTGCCCTGGGCTTTTCGGAGCATTGCGAACTTGCGAGAATAACCACCGCAATCGCTCTCGCCGCCCGGAAAGGAATCGCTTCGATGCCGCGACCTGTGACGTTGTTTACCGGCCAATGGGCCGATCTGCCGCTGGAGGACCTGGCGCGAATGGCGGCGGAGTTCGGCTACCAAGGGCTGGAACTGGCCTGCTGGGGCGATCACTTCGACGTGCAACGCGCCGTCGACGAACGAGACTACTGCGGCGCGCAACGCGAGATTCTCGTCCGCCACGGACTGGAATGCCACGCCATCAGCACGCATCTGGTGGGCCAAGCGGTGCTGGATCGGATCGACGAACGGCACCAAGCAATTCTGCCGCCGCGCGTGTGGGGCGACGGCAAACCCGCCGGCGTGACCACGCGCGCGATCGAAGAGTTGAAGCAAACGGCGCGCGCCGCGCAACAGTTTGGCGTCGGCGTCGTGAATGGGTTTACCGGGTCCAGCATCTGGCACCTGCTGTATTCCTTCCCGCCGGTGCCGACGGAGTGGATCGACGCCGGGTACGAGTTGTTCGCCGAGCGTTGGAATCCGATTCTCGATGTCTTCGGCGAGTGCGGCGTGCGGTTCGCGCTCGAAGTGCATCCGACCGAGATCGCCTTCGATCTGCATAGCGCCGAACGGGCGCTCCAGGCGATCGAGCGTCGCGAGGAGTTCGGGTTCAACTTCGATCCGAGCCATCTGTTGTGGCAGGGCGTCGATCCGGTGGAGTTCCTGCGCGCGTTTCCGGATCGCATCTACCACGTGCATATCAAGGACGCGATCGTCACGCTCGGCGGGCGCAGCGGTATCTTGTCGAGCCATCTACCGTTCGGCGATCCGCGGCGCGGCTGGGATTTTCGTTCTCCCGGGCGTGGCAGCGTGAACTTCGAAGAGATCATCCGCACGCTCAATCAAATCGGCTACGACGGCCCGCTCAGCGTCGAATGGGAAGACTCCGGCATGGACCGCGCCGCCGGCGCCCGCGAAGCCTGCGAGTTCGTCCAACGCCTGGACTTCCCACCCAGCAAACTGGCCTTCGACGCCGCGTTTGAGAAGGCGTAACGCAGACTACGCAGTTCACTTCCCCTTCGACGTGTTGATATTGAACTGCCGGTATTGCTCTTCATATTCCGGAGGCGGTTCGCTGCGGCGGGAGTCGCGGTTGCCGCGGGCTTGATCCTGGCGGGATTGGCCGGACTTCACCGTCGTGCCGCGCGGACGCAGCCCGAGGGCCTTGAGCGCTTCGTCGAGCTCCGTCTTCGCCTTCTGGCCCTGCGCGCCGGGTTGCTTGGCGGCGGCCTTCATTTGCTCCCAGCGTTTGACGAAGCGTTCCAAGTCTTGCTTCGTCCACTGGAGTTTCTCCAACAGCGCTTCGTCCGGTTCGCCTTTTTTCAACTGATCCTTGAGGCGGTTGAGCACCAGGTCGGTGGCCTTCTCGGCGTAGTCGCGATTGGCCGCGTCGCCGCCGGGTTCGCCTTGCGGCGGTTGCGCCTTGGGCGGTGTCGCATCGTCGTCGCCATGCCCGCCGCCATTCGGTTCGGACGCATCGCTTTGCTGCGACGGTGAGGATTGCTGGGCACCATTTGGCGATCCCTTGCCGCCAGCCTTCGATGACGGCTGGTCGTCGCTCGGTTCTTTCGGCTGATCGCCTTCGGGGGCCTGATCGCCGCCGGACTGTGCGTCGCCTTCCCCTTCGCCTTGTTGGGATGCGGAGTTCTGCTCGCCGTCCTGACCCTGTTTGCCTTGGCCCTTGGTGGGCTTGGCGTTGGGATCGCCGGAGTTGTTTTTTGCTTCGCGATCGTCCCCGCCACGGCCGTCGGTTTCGCCGTCGCCGGATTGGTCGCCGGCGCCGCTGCCGTCGTCGGCTTCCGTGTTACTGCCGGCGCTGCCGGTGCCTTGTTGATCGGCGTTCTGGCCGCCACCTTCTTTGCCGCCGCCCGATTCATCGCCCGACTCGCCCCCTTCGGAATCGGAATGCTGAGCGCTTTGGCTGGGCGACTGCGGTGCTTCCTTGTCCTTGGACTTTTCATTCTCCGATTTTTTGCCGCCCTTATCGCGCTCGCGGTTTTTGCCCTGCGCCTCGGGGGTGCCGGTCGATTCTTCCTGGCCCTTCTGACCTGCGCCGCCTTTGGATTGATTGTCCACCGACGGCTGGTTGTTGCCGGGCGCTTCTTGTTCCTTCGGCTCGCTCACCTTGTGATCTTGCTGCGGTTGATCGTCGCCCGCGCTTTCCTGCTCGCCGTTGTCGCC